>JAPLMX010000193.1 GCA_026386805.1 Phycisphaerae bacterium
CAACCTCGGGGAGGTGGGGCAAGCGGTGGAGGATGGCATGGAGCGTGTGCAACAGAACGGACAACTCCTGTTCGGGTTCTTGGAGCACCCCGGTCTTTTTTTTGAGTGACTTGTCACTGTATTATGCGAAATTCAGTAGAGCAATCTTCGACATTAGTCACCTCGCAGATCCTGCACTTCGGGTGTCCCGGGGGACAGGCGTCTATTTTGCCCTTGTTCTATCCGCTTTTTCTCTCGGCGTTCGGGCTTCGAGAGATCGTCCACTCATTTTGGCCTCACCACATCTGTCCGGCCCACACTTTGTTCCAGCCAACGCGTCGCTGCTTCATCCGGGGTGTTTGTCTGGGGAGGATTATGGCGGGTGGGGGCGGAGCAAGCAAGAAGAAAATGGTTGTCAGTAGGCGGTGGTCGGTTAGGACAGGGATCGGGGATCAGGGGTTGGGGGTCAGGAAGACGTACAAATGGCGAGGAGGCTCTGTAGCATCCCCGTCGTGGCGAGGGCATCTTGCCCTTGTCTTCGCCCCGAGGGGCGCGTCAAGTCAGGGCCAAGCGAGGCCAGAGCCTGCCACCGCGTAGGCGGGGGATGGCCTCGCGACGCAAGGGCGGGACGCCCTCGCCACGCAGCTGGGCTACACCCCTTTTTTCGCCCTTTTCTCGTTTCCCCGCCCATTCGGCTTCGCTCAGGGCAGGCACTGCGCGGGGATGACATTTCTTTCGGCTATCCCCTGTCTTCGTTGCGGCCGGTCCTGTGCCCACTGCGGTTGGAGGTTTCTTCATGGTTGTCTCTCAGACTTGTCTGCGCCACGGGAAATTGCTGGCGAGCGGCAGCGGGTTTGTGATAGGATAAGTGTAACAGCGATCCGCTGGGTCCTGGATCAGCAATGCCTTTCGGGCTGCAGGAGCTCAAGCACATGGAACGCTTCTTCGCACGCAAAGAATCGACCGCCGAACGGGTCCAGCCGAGGACTCTTGCTCGCGTCCCCGCGGCCTTCACATTGATTGAGTTGTTGGTCGTGATCGCCGTCATCGCCGTATTGGTCGCGATTCTGATCCCGGCCCTGGGCCGGGCGAGAGAACAGGCCAAGAAGGTGGTCTGCGAGGCGCACATGAAAGGCCTGGGCGTCGCCCTGAGAATGTACGTCGATGACTTCGCCAAGACGCCCAAGGCGCCCAACTATGGCTTGTGGGACAACGCCTGGGAGCAGCCCGCGGTCGTCAGGAAGTACACGGCCGACGAATCGTATGCCTACTGGGGCATTGCCTACGAACCGTATGCCAAGAACAAGAAGATCTTCCGGTGCCCCAGCACCCGGCGGGTCGACGACTGGCCGGAAAACGGCTGGGGATTGGCCTACCAGCAGTACTTCAAATATTGCTCCTACGGCCTGAATGCGTACATCACGAACAAGAGAATCGACCACGAATTCAAAAAACACGACGAGGTGATCGCCTTTCAAGACCATATCGAGCAGTTGCTGGACGACAATGGCGACTTGTTTTGCCCTCCAGCCGGTGGCGGGATCAATCTCACCCAGTGGCGCAACGGCGGCACGCTGGGAAACTTTCCGGAGGCCGTGCAGGAGTGCTTCCGCCACCTGGGCTGGTCCATGACCTGCTGGCTCGATGGCCACGTCAGTGGAATCAAGGAGACCACGGGTGAAGATGTCCCGCGATCCTGGTACACCGGGGCGCGAGAGGGTTCGTAACCCGGCCGCCGCAGATCGTCCCTACGCGTCGCCTTCCGCGTGCGCCGGTGGCTGCGGGAGACCGTCCACGAAACGGGGAGTCCGTGCCATGAGAAGAGAATATCGCATCCTCTGCCTGACAGCCGCCCTCACCCTTGTGACGATGGCGAGCTGCAAGCCGCGCAGCGCTGAGAACCGTCCGTCCGGGCCAGCACCCGGGCCGAGCCCCGCCGAGGTCAGGGCCGCAAGAGACGCCATGACGCGAGGAATGCAGGAGATTGCCTGCGACAGCTTGGCCGCCGTCCACGTCGGGAAACAGTGTGTCGTAACGATCCGCGCAGGGAGTGACGAAGCTGGCAGCGACCGTGCCCCGCCTCCCCTGGGCATGGTCCTCAAACTGGGGCGGACGACCATCTACAAAGGTGAAATCCAGGAACTGTCGGGCGACCGTCTCAAGATCCGTGCGCCCTACCCGACCTCGGGCCGGTACAAGACCATTGAGGTGCCGCGGTCGGACATCGAGAGCATTTGCCTCGCCCCATGACGCTCAGAATCAGGCCACGAGTGGCCGAACCCGCCTCCGGGACGAACGGATCGAGTCCCGGAGGGTGTGCCGTGCACACCTTTCCGGAAACAAGGATGAGGAGGCTCTGTAGCACCCCCGTCGTGGCGAGGGCATCTTGCCCTTGTCCTTCGCCCCGAGGGGCGCGTCAAGTCAGGGCCAAGCGAGGCCAGAGCCTGCCCCCGCGCAGACGGGGGATGGCCTCGCGACGCAAGGGCGGGACGCCCTCGCCACGCGGCTGGGCTACACACTTCTTCCGCCCTTTTTTTGTTTCTTTCGGCCATTCTACGGAGCGTCTTTCGAGTTGGAGAGCCTGCGCAACATGCTGCGGATGTCGCCGACGCCCCTGATCGCGACGTAGACGGTGACCGTCGAGTACCAGGCGAGGCAGGCGAGGGTGAGCGCTCCCCAGAACCAGTGCTCCTTGAGCATAGTCGCGATGCCGTGGACGATGGTTGTCATGCTTTGACTCCTTCCGCGGCGGCTGGCGGCTGCGGCTTGAGAAGCGACCCAATTATCATGGCCAGCGCCACCTGCTCGTAGGCGGCGATGCCGCAGGTGGTGTTGTGGTCTGTGATCCATTGCGTCCACGGGCCGTACTTTTGCAGGACGAGCGTGCTTACCGGTACGGCGGCCCCGCAGACGATGGCGGCGGCAGCCCCCCAACTGTTGGCCCGTCTCCAGTAGCAGCAGGCGATCAGCAGAACGGACATGCTCGAGAGGTAGATCGTGCCCGTGATGCCGAGGTAGGTCCAGAGGTCACCTTCCAGCTTGTACCACAGGCCATAGATCAGGAGGAACACGCCGATGAGGGCGATGATCGCGCGGTTCCAGAGCAGGCCCTTCTTCTCCGACCATTTCCTTTTGCGGAAGGGGGCGAGGATGTCGTTGTAGATGACGCCGCCCCAGGTGAGCATGTACGAGGAGTCCGTGCTCATGTCGGCGGCCAGCATCGCGGCGATCAGCAGACCCATCAGCCCGGCGGGGACAAACATTCCAAGAAACAGCGGCATGTGGTGCAGCGACGCTTCCTTGAGACGGGCAACCACCTCTCGCGGAATCGCGGCGGTCTCGGCGGGCGACAGGGTCCCGGCCTGGTCGGCGGGGGACAGCTTGGCGTAGTCATCGTCTGTGGCGGCGAACACTTTGCTTATCTTGCTGGCCTCGATCTTCTGCTGAATCGCCAGCGGGATCGTTGCAAGCTGGTCGCTGCTGAGCGTCTTGAGCGGGACCCAGCCGATCGTGGCCAGGGCCGCAATGCCCCAGATGCCGGGGATGAGGAACCGGGCCACGAAGAAGAACGACGTGCGGGTGTAGACCTTGCGCCCGGTCCCGGAGTCTTTGGCCGACAGGACGCGGGCGATCTGCGTCTGCCAGGTCAGCACTGCGGCGGTGTTGAGCAGGGCGTTGAAGATCACGTAGGACCAGCCGATGCTCGGGTTCTTGAAGGGATTGAAGCCGCCCGCGCCGTGGTACGTTTGGACGGTGGACACCAGGCCGGTCCAGCCGATCTTGTGGAGAATGAGGAAGGTGACGACGATCAGGCCGGCGCTCATCATGATGAACTGAAGGAAATCGGTCACCAGCACGGAGAGCATGCCGCCCAGAATGGTGTAGACGGCCACACCGACCAGCAGTGCGGTCATCATGATCTCCAGTTTGTGGTGGCCGGGGTCCATGCCGCAGGCGTGGATGAGGAAGTCGCCGCCGACGCGGAGGAACACCCCCATATTGAGCAAGCCGCCCAGCACGATGACCACGCCGGCCGCCCACCGCACGCGGGAGCCGAATTTCTTCTCGAAAAGCTCCGGAATCGTCATGACGCCGGAATCACGCAACGGCTTGATGCAAAAGCCCGTCCAGCCGACGAGGAACATCGCCGCGAACGTCAGCACCCCTGGAATGGCCCCGGCAAACCCCTTCTCGTAGCCGTTTTGCGACGCATACATGCACGACACGATGCCGAACTCGGTGGCGGCCAGCGACGCGATGCCGAGGTACACGTCCATCTGGCGGCGGGCGACGAGAAAATCCTCGACCCGGCCCACGTACTTGCGAATCGCAATGCCGACGACCATCGTCGCGAGGAGGTAAACGCCGATGATGCCGCCATCCAGTGGGGTAAGACCGTTCATAAGCGCTGGTTCCTCTGCATCCCATCAGGTTCCCTGCCCGGACGTCCCGTACCGGCGCACCTTACCGCCCTGCGCGAAGTCCTCAGGCACCGACAGTGGCACTGTATCAATGCCACGCGGGATTGTAAACGGCAAAAGGAAGGCTGCCGCGAATACACCTGATGGGACACGCCCGGGCCCTCGTGCACAAGCCCGACCCGCGCGGGGGCGGGCTTGTGCGGACCCCGGGCCTTGGCCCGGCGGCATGCGATCGGCCTGTGGATGGCTCAACCGCTATTGGCACGACGCCGGTGGCCCCAGAGTGACCGAGGGTGGAACAGGCCGGGACACAAAGTTCCCCCAATGCCCCAGACTTGCTCCTTTAACAAACAACTTCGAGCTGCATCACGGCATTGCGTCTGCGCAGCCAGAAAGCCCAGAACAAAACGACAAACACGGTTCCAACCCGTAGGACTTCAGGAATCCCCATCTCAGTCCCTCTTTCCCAAACCCGGTTGGCCCGACGGGTGACGATCATGGTCACTCGTCTGAGTCTCTGGCAGTGATACTGAGCGGGAATGACTCCGGTTCGCAAATTCCGGAGAATTCAGGCACTGGCGGCCGCAAAGACCTTGGCTCGGCTGGGTGTGGTCCGTGCGGCCTATGTCTTCGGTTCTCAAGTGGACGGCGCGGCGGATGCCTGGAGCGACATTGACGTAGCCGCGTTCATGGAAGGCATCAAGCACTGGGATATTCGCAAACGCGCCGAAGCCATGGCCTTGGTCATGGAGGAGGCGGGATCGGACGTGGAGGCGCACCTGTTTCCTGTATCCGCATTGGAGAATCCGGCCCCTGGCGGCTTCGCCGAATACATATTGCGATATGGCACCCGCATCTTTGGGCAGCAATGACATCAGCAATGGCAAGCTGGTCCCAAAGTCCACACAGATCAGTCACCAATCAAACGACCACTCCAGACTGCCCCGCCAACGACCAAAGAATGAAGGTCCCGGGGAAGCCCTTCATCGGCACTCCATCGTGCCGTTCCCATTTCAGGTGGCTATGATGTTCGGCGCGGAGGGTCTCAATGTTCCACTTGGCCTGGTCGCTCAACCATATCTCCGCCCCTTTGGCCGCGTCGACAACCCGCTTGGCGCAGTTTACCGTCTCGCCGGAGATGTCACGGTCTTGCACCTGTACCTCGCCAACGTGAATGCCCGCTCGCACCCGGACCCGTGGGTGCCCCGAGTTTGAGTGTAGCGACACTGCAAAGTCCAATGCCTTGTCCGTGCTGTGAAACACCGCCATGAAGGCATCCCCGATAGTCTTGACTTCCCACCCGTCATACTGGGCGAGTAACCTACGACCTTGCTCGAAGTGAGCCTTGAGGATCTCGTTCATGCCTTCATCGCCAATCTCGTTGCCCAAGGCCGTCGAACCCACGATATCCGTGAATACAATGGCCAGCGTGACCCGCTCGCCGCCGGCCCATTCCACGAAGCTTTTCGTGCGAGTCTCGGCGCTGGCCGACACGACAAAGGCATTAAGATCCACCTGTGGCGTACCCCGCGCGAGCGTCTCGCTCAGTTGCCTCGTTTCATCGGTGGTTCTGGCCAACCCTCGGGCCTTTACTGAATTTCGCATAATATAGTGACAGATTTTTCGCATAATATATTGACACCAGCGTTTCGTTCTCGTAGGCTGTCCGCATGGACAGAAAAGGACGAACACGAAGGGACTTCGACGAGTTGGAGAACCGCCGAAAG
>JAPLMX010000254.1 GCA_026386805.1 Phycisphaerae bacterium
TTGCCGTTCTTTCATGGTAGTTCTCCTGGGCCCGGCGGGGCCTTCCTCAAGGGGAACTACCTACCCAAAAACACGCACGAAACGGCAGAGCCTTGTGAATGCTCACCGGCAGAGCCGGTGGTTAACGGAAACGCAATTTGCTCGCTTCAACCCGGCCAGCCTCGATACACGAAAAGTGTCTATCTGACCTACAACAAAGACGGCCAGGTCCAATCCACTTGCTTCGCCAATACGATGATTAAATCCAGTGCTCGCTTGACCTACCAAGAAACCGACCGGGTGTTGAAGGGCGACCCCTGCGGCTTCTCCGAAGAGGTTGTCGCCTTGTTGCACGACATGGACGCGCTGGCCCGCCTCATCGAGACCCGCCGCCGCCGGGCCGGCATGCTGCAACTGAAGATGGCTGTAAGCGAGCTGGTGATGGATGAATCCGGGCAGGTGGTCGGCGTCCAGCCGGAAGATACCAGCTACCCGCATACGATCATCGAGATGTTCATGGTCGAAGCGAACGTGGCGGTGGCGACCTTACTGGACCGCTACTGCATCCCCTTTCTGCGGCGTATCCATCCGGAGCCCGATGCCCGCGCACTGCGACAGCTCTCCCAGACCCTGCGGCTCTTAGGCGTGACGCTCTCGCGTCAGCCCCAGCGCGGCGATTTGCAGGCTCTTTTGGATCAGGTACAAGGCACGCGGATGGCGCTGCCCGTGAATATCCTGGTCCTCCGCAGTCTGGAGATTGCCGAGTATGCCCCCGTGAGTGTCGGCCACTATGCCCTGGCCGCCTCGAAGTATTGCCACTTCACCAGTCCCATCCGCCGCTATGCGGATCTCCTGGTGCACCGGGCGCTCCAAGGATACCTGGTCGGCAACCTGGATCGCGCCCGCCGGCAATATGCCTTCCCGGATCTCGAAGAGATTGGCCGGCATATTTCCGAGACCGAGCAAACCGCCGAAGAGGCCGAGCAGGAACTCAAGACGATCCTCATCCTTCACCTGCTGCGAACGCGTGTCGGGCAGGAATTGGACGGCATCGTCGTGAGTCTGACCGCCTTCGGGGCGTCCGTCAACCTGCCCGAATACGGCGTGGAAGGGCTGATTCCTCGCGAAGCCCTGGGACCGGACCACTGGCAATTCGATGAGCGGAGCCAGTGCCTTGTGGGCCGCTACACCGGAGCGATCCTGCGACTGGCTCAGACGATGCGGGTGCGGATCGTCGACGTTCATCCCGCCGCCGGACAGCTCGACCTGGCCCCGGCCCACGTCCTTATCGCGAAAGCACCTGGGCAAGTCCAACGGCAGAAGTCCCGCCATAAACATTCACAGCGGCGCCACGGCGGTCGCAAGAGTTCGTAGGATGGGCTTTAGCCCATGCTGCTCTATCGGGACCATTCGCCGGTTTTCCGCATGGGCTAAAGCCCATCCTACTTGCCCTAAGGCCGTGGCAGGGCCTCGAGGAGCAGGGCGGACAAGGATTCCACTGCATCGAGGACTTCTTTCGAGACCGGGGCGCCTACGGCGAGACTTTTGGGCTGGATGCCGATGATGGTGACGTGGCAGTCGAACGATTGGAGCAGATAGTCGATCATGACCTTGAGGGGGAGGCTATGGGTGCAGAAGGTGGTCCCGCCGATGCGGTCGGGGTCCATGATGGTGATGGTGCCCGGCTCGGCATCGAGATCGGCCGCATCGATGATGACGAGATGAGTGGGGCCAAATCGCTTGATTTCGCCCGTGAGGTTCTCCGGCGCGGTGCCGCCGAGGAAGACGGCGAGCTGGGCCGAGGCGGTCTTAATTTCGGATTTCGCGGACGACACGCGGCAACAGGCATCCGCCTGCGGCGGAGTTGTCGGATTTCGGATTTCGGATTTGCCTCGTGTGCCTTCTTCAATCCGCAATCCGCAATCCGCAATCCGAAATTGGACCCGCTCGGCGACTAATATGCCGGCGGCGTCGTCGGCCCGCAGCTCCGAGCCTATGCCGAGAATGGCGATCCTCGATGCGTCCTCAAGTCTTTGTTGCAGGTTCGTCCTCAACGTCTGCAAGGTTTGCATGGAAAACCACCTTCAGTTTTGTGGGGTCCAGTTGGGCCAGCTCGAATTCCGGGGTGGCTTCCAGTGCGTCGCGCGGGCAGGAATCCACGCACTGGGCACAAGAGATACACCGGGCGAGGTCAATTTCCGCTTCGAACTTCTTCTCGCCCACCTTTCGGATCGTGATCGCGGCGGCGGGACAGTCCCTCATGCAGGCCCGGCAGCCGATGCACCTTTCCGAGGTGAACCGCAGCTTGCCACGAAAACCCTTGGGCATGGGGGCCTTCACAAACGGGTATCGTGTGGTCGCTGGCTTCTGGAACAGCGACTGGAGCACCTGAAGAATCATTTTGCCGGGTCGGATCATCAGCCGAGGAGTCCTTTCAACATCAGGTCCGCCAAAAGCTGCGCGAACGCGACGGGCGCGACGTATTTCCAGCAGAAGTCGATCATCTGGTCGATTCGCAGGCGGGCGAACACGGTCCGGGATAGCGATAGCAAGGCGACGACCAACAGCACCTTGAGCAGGTACAGGACGAATCCCACGAGGGGGCCGAGGTGCAGGCCATACGGCAGAAACACGGCGGCCAGCAGGGAGGCACCGACCACCATCTCGATGTTGATCGTCATTCGAAAAAAGGCCAGCAGCCGGCCGCTGTACTCGGTGAAACTGCCGGCGACGATCTCGGTTTCCGCCTCCGGGATGTCGAACGGCACCTTTTCCAGCTTGCCCAAGAGGGCGGTCAAGGCGATCCAGAACCCGGCGAAGTTGAACAGTCCGTACCGCGGGTGCTGCCCATAGAAGACGGTCATCTCGCTGAGCGACCAGGTGTTGGCCAAGAGGGCCGGGGCCAGGATGCTCAGGAACAGCGGAATCTCGTAGGCGAATAGTTGCGTGATCGAGCGAGCGGCCCCGATCATGGAAAATACGCTGCGCGAATACCAGCCGCCGAGGAAGAACGTCAGCGTGGGGATGGTCAGGAGGTAGAGCACGACGATCACGTCGCCCTGGAAGGAGAACAAGGCTTGTGGCCCCCACATCGGAATATAGAGCAGGGCGGTGATGGCCGCGGTCAGCGCGACCACGGGCATCAGGCGAAAGATGGTCAGATCGGCGTCCACCGGCATGACCGTTTCCTTGGCAACCAGCTTGACCAAGTCGGCGAGCGGCTGAAACCAGGGTGGCCCGACGCGGTTTTGCAGCTTGGCGCAGAGCTTGCGGTCGATGTACTCGGCGGCCAGGCCGAAGACGCTGACGAAGAGAAAACCCGGAAAGATCAGAATGTAGAATAGCGCGCTTGCCATAGTCGGTAGTCGGTAGCCGGTAATCGGTGGTCCGGCCGCTCTTGCCGACAACCGACTACGGACTACCGACTACTTCTTCATAAAGGTTCTGTTCAGTTGCGTAAAGTCGATTCCCTGCTGGCGGTACCAGTCGATGCTCTGAGCACGCAGCGCCGGCCAGCTCATTGTCTCGGGCATGGCGTCGACGTCGCTACGGACACGGATGGCCCGGTCCGTACAGGAGAAGCACGGGTCGATGGCGGCGATCACGATGGGCAGATCCGCCAGGTACCGGTCTTTGAGCATGTGCGCGACGACCTGGACGTTGGCCAGCGTCGGGGCACGGATTTTGACGCGCTCGGGCTTGTCGGTCCCGTTGGCCCTGACGTAGTGTATGTCCTCGCCCCGGGGCGCTTCATACCGGCTCAGGGCCTCTCCGGCGGGGATCTTGCGGGGCGCCTTGACGGCAATGGGCCCCCCCGGCAGGTTTGCCACGATCTGGCGAATCAGCTTGTACGCTTCCATCAGCTCCCCGACGCGCACGAGCGTTCTACCGTAGACGTCGTTGTGGTTGTCCGTGACGACGTTGAAGGACAACGCGCCGTACGCGGCGTAAGGGTCGTCGCGCCGCACGTCGCGATCGACCGCCGAGGCACGAGCGGTCGGGCCGACCGCGCCCAGATGCTTGGCATCCTCGTGGGACAGAACGCCGACGCCCGAGAGACGCTTGATGATCGTCATTTCCTGGGTGGCCACCTGGGCGTAGTATTTCGTTCGCTCCTCCAGAGTATCGACGGCGGCGAGAATCTGGGGGATCTGCTCGGCGGTGATGTCCCTGCGGACCCCGCCGATCGTGTTCATGCCGTAATGGACGCGATTTCCGGTCAGCAGGGCCAGGAGGTCCATTACGACCTCGCGGTCCCGCCAGGTGTACATCAGGAGCGTGTCAAAACCGATCTCATGACCGGCGACGCCCAGCCAGAGCAAGTGGCTGTGGACCCGTTCCAGTTCCGCCACGAGGGTGCGGATGTAGAGCCCGCGTTTCGGGACCTCCAAGCCGGCGATTTCCTCGACGGCCTGCACGAAGCAGGTGGAGTGGGAGTGAGAGCAGATGCCGCAGACCCGCTCAATCAGGTAGACGTCCTGGACGAAGGTTCTCTCCTCGCAAGCTTTTTCGATGCCGCGGTGGTTGTAGCCGAGCCGGACGTTCATGCCGACGATCTTCTCGCCCTGTAAGGTGACGTTGAAGCTCTCCGGCTCTTTGAGGGCCGGGTGCTGAGGCCCTATCGGGATGGTGAAGTTCCGTTCAGGCATTTTTTGCTGCCTCCTTCTGGTCCAGGATGTCCGCCTTCCAGTCCTTGCGGAGGGGATATTGACCGGCGGGCCAATCATCCGTCAGCGGATACCGACTGCCTTGCGGCAGACCCTCGATCTGGAAGCCCAGCAGGTCAATGACCTCCCGCTCGTAGGCGTTGGCGGCCGGGAAGTACGAGGTGACGGTCCTGAGCACGGGCTTGTCCTTGGGCACGCTCGTCGCCAGGTTCAGGACGATGCCGTTCTCCTGGGCGAGGTGGTAGATCAGCCCCAGGGTCGGGCCCTCGTCCAGCCCCGTGATGGCGCCGAGGATGCAGAAATTCAGCTTTTTGACCGCGTAATCGAACACCTCGGGAAGGTCCACCGCGGGCACCTGGGCGAAGATCCGCCGGACCCGCTGGACTTTGACCTTGTCCTTGAGGCAATCGAACCGCTCGCAAAGCTCTTGCTGGATTGTCGTTTCCTTCGACAGCATTGTTGCCAACTCCGCTACGGAGAATCTATCTTGTGACTTCTACGGCCTCTTTTCCCGCCGGTCTGTCCTCGACCGGGGCGGGCTTGGACTCTTCGGCGGCGGCTTGGGTCTCGGGATGATCTATGCCGGCCAACAGCTTGACCACGCCATCGATAATGGCCTGCGGACTGGCTGGACAACCGGGGATATAGGCGGACACGGGAATGATCGAGTCGATGCCGTCCATCACATTGTAGCAGCCTCTGAAGACGCCGCCGGAGCAGGCACAGGTCCCGACGGCCAGCACGAATTTGGGCTCCGGCATTTGTTCGTAGATCCGGACCAGCCGGTCCTTGATCTGGCGGGTCACCGGCCCGGTGCAGACCAGGACGTCCGCATGCCGGGGCGTGCCTTTCAATAGGACGCCGAACCGCTCCAGGTCAAAGCGGGGGGTCAACGCCGCAATCACCTCGATGTCACAGGCATTGCAGGCGCCCGAGTTGAAGTGGAGAATCCACGGCGATTTGATCCTCGCCCATCTCACGATTCTATCCAGAAGAGCCATTCGGGCTCACCTCCTGTAAAGAACGAACAAACCGACGATCCCCCCGGCCACGTACACGACGGCGATGAGAAAGGTTCCGAGCGTCTCGACGGGCACCGTGGCGGCCATCAGTGCGACCACGTGCAGGATGGTGAAGTAAAAAGCAAAGGGAAAGAACTGGCTATAATCGGGTTGGATCATGTGGTTAGCGAGATCTTCCCCGCAGGCGTACGGCTCCGTCAATCCCTTAGGGATTCGTTTGGGCCGAAACGCCAGTCTCGACATCGCCATCGACAAACTCAGGACCGCCAGCAGGACGATGAGAAACGCCACCGGCGGCGAAATCACCAATTCGAACATCGGTCTTATCCCTTTATGTTCCTGATCAGGCGGGCGTCGATGGATCGGTTATGCCGAAAGATGCCCAGCACGACACCGACCGCGACGACCATCAGCACCACCTCAATGACGATCAGCGTGATGGCCATCGCCTGCGCCAGACCCGTGTGGCCGGTCACGTAGCCGGCCAGGATGATGAACAGGGTCATCCCTTTCGTTAGAAGCTCAAGGCCGATCAGCGCCCGGATCAAATTGTACGTGAGCAGAAGGCAGTAGAACCCTGCAATCATCACCAGCGCAATGGCAATGCTGAATACCCAGAAGAACTGCGCTAGCTCACTACTCATCTTTCCATTCCTTGAAGAGGGCGACCACGCCGAAAGCACCGGCCAGCAGAATGGCGATTTGTCCCAACAAATCAAGATGCCTTATTTTCCACAACACTATTCTTACGTCATTTTCCGCCGGAGGTGCGGGGGGACGAATGTCCAGGACGAAATGGACGCTGATCAAGGCCGCGCCGGCGGCCAGGAGGATCAGGGGCAAAAGCCAAAACCAGTGCAGGCGTTCCTTGAGGCGAATCGCCAAGTCCTCCGCTGTAACACGATGGGTCATGCTGATCGTACTGACGAAGATCGCCGAGATCAGGCCCGCACACACGGACAACTCGAACACCGCCGCCAGCGGCGAGGCCAGTTGAAACATCAGAATCGCCAGTATGGCGCTGGTGATCGCCAAGCCGACGGCCGACCGCAGCAGTCGGGCCGTCAGAACGGTCCAGACCGCGCCGGCGACCAAGGCCCCCAACAGCACCCAATGCGTTGTCGTTATCATAAGACTCCTGTAGCCTGGGCGAGACGCCCATGCTACTTCAAAAAACTCGCCACCGGCAGCAGAAAACTGTTGAACATCAGCGGAAAAGCCACGCCGACGCCGACCGTGATCAGGGCAAGCACCGTGGCGGGCAACGTGATTCCGAAGCCCGCTTCCTGCACGTTGGCCCAGCGGTCCGTCAGAATCCCGAAGAACACCCTGCGCTGCATCGTCAGCAGGTAGGCGAGCGTCAGGACGCTGGCGAGCACGGCGAGCACGGCGTATCCACCGTGGCTGCTCTGCCACAGGGCCACCACGATCATCAGCTTGCTCCAGAAACCGGAAAGCGGTGGGAGGCCCGCCGTGGAGAGAAACGCGATCAGGGACGTGACATTGGTCACCGGCATTCTCGATCCCAGGCCGCCCATCTGGCTCATATCGGTGGTGCCAAGCTGTTCTTCGATCGCGGCCGAATTCACGAAGAGCAGCGACTTGAAGATCGAGTGATTGAACAGATGAAAGATCGCTCCGGCGATGCCCAGGTCGGTCCCGCAGCCCAAGCCGAGGATGATGTAGCCCACCTGGCTGATGCTCGAATAGGCCAGCATCCGCTTGAGGTCGGTCTGGCCCAGGGCCGCCAGGGCGCCGACCAGGATGGAGATGGTTCCCACGATCATCAGCAGGGCGTTGATTGAGTTGCTGGGGCCGAGCACCGAGGTGGCCAGCCTGATGAGGGCGTAGATACCCGAGACCTTCGTGATGATCCCGGCCAAAAGGATGGAAACCGCCGGGGGGGCCGCCGAATACGCGCCGGGCAGCCAGCCGTGGAAGGGGACAAGACCGCCCTTGATGAACAATCCACAGAGGAACATGGCGACCGCAAACACCACGAGGGGGGAACGGCCTTCGGCCTTGATCGCGCTACCGACGGCGGCGAAGGAAGTGCTGCCCGATATCAGCAGCAGCACGGCCAGCGACGAAAGCATCAAGATCGTGGCTACCGCCGACAGAACAATGTACTTGAACGCTCCTTCCAAGGCATTCAAATCCCGTTTCATCGCGATCAAAATGAAGGAGGCGACGGCGGAGACTTCCAGGAAGACGTATAAGGAGAACAGGTCCGTCAACAGCACTGTGCCGTTCATGCCGGTCATCGCGATCAGCACCAGGTTGGCGAAATTGATCCGTTGCTTCTCCTCGCGGATCGTCTGCCTGCCGACGAGAAGGGAAGCAAACGTCACGATGCTGATCGACAGCAGCAGCACGCGGCTGAGATTGTCGGTTGCCAGTCCGAGCGAGAAAAGGCGGCCCAGCACGTCGTGATTGCCGGACAGGGCCGCCGGGGCAAACAGGACCGTATAGGCCTGCACCAGAGAAAGCACCAGGGCCACCCAGAATCCCAAGCTCCTGAACCGGCCTAGGGGCAGGTTCAAGATCATCACGATCAATAATGGCAATAGGAGCAGTAACGATAGCATAATGGTAAACTACACCTTTATCCCTGCCACAACGACATCCTCATGAAAGCCAGCACCATCGCGACGCCGAGCAACGCCCAGACAACATAAAGAGAATAGTTGCCGGTGTGTGCCAGGCTTATGCCGCGGGACAGCGTATACGCCAGCCGCACCGACAGGCCGTTGTAAAGGCTGTCGACCGCGCGGTCGAATCGGTACGCCAGGTTGGAGATCCCGCGGATGATGGCCAAGGCCAAGTTGTAAGGGTCAAGGCGCCCTTTGTCTGCATGATCGTAGATTTTCGTCAGTACCGGGGCATGCCGGATGTGGTCGGAGGCGTGGAGGCCTCCTCCCATCGTCTTGGCCGCAACGAGATGGTGCAGCAAGGCGAGAGCCAGCACGATGACGGTGACAATGATGAGCATCTCGTTGCCCGAAGACTCTTGGGCCGCAAGTCTTTGTTCTCCGAGAATCGGCCGGATGAACTCGTTGAGTGGCAGTTGGTGGTACAGGCCGAAGAGCACGCAGATTGAGGCAATGACGATCATCGGAACCAACATGGGCCAGGGGGCCTCTTTTACGTTCTTGCTGGCTTCGGTTTGCTTCCCGAAATACGCGGCGTGTCCCAGCTTCAGGAAGGAGGCGGCCGTGAAGAAGGAACCGAGCACCGCGGCGATATAGTAAATTGAGCCTCGCTCCAGGGCGCCGGCGTAGACCAGCTCTTTGGAGAAGAAGCCGTTCAGAGGCGGTACGCCCGAGATGGCGCAGGCCGCGATGACAAAACAGGCGAACGTCACGGGCATTTTGCGGGCCAGCCCCCCCAGGTCTTCCAGGCGAGTCGTGCCGGTTTGTTTTTCCACGGAGCCGCCCGTGAGAAACAGGCAACTTTTGTAGAGGGCGTGGTTGATCATGTGGAACAGCCCGCCGCCGATGCCGATTGGCACACACGTGCCGATGCCGAGCACCATGTAGCCCACCTGGCTGATCGCGTGATAGGAGAGAAGCTTCTTGTAGTCTTTCTGCACGAGGGCCATCATCACGGCCAGCAGGATCGTCAGCGAGCCGATGATCATCATTGTGACGCTGATCCACGAGCCGGCGGAAAGCTGGAACAGGTCCAGCGAAATCCGGGCCAGCAGATAGATGCCCAGCAGTTTCTCCAGCGAGGCGGGCAGAAACGCCATGAAGGGCAGCGGGGCACTGACCGCCGCATCGGGAATCCAAGTGTGAAAAGGCATGGACCCGGCTTTGGAAATGGCCCCGATCATCATGAAGACGAAGGCAAGGCTCGCCAGCGGCGTCATCGGAAGGCTCATCTTGGACATGGTCGCTGTGCCCGCCAGATGCCCGGCCAGTCCGATCCCGACCATCAGGCACAGGTCCGATATGCCCACGATAATCAGGGCTTTCGTGGCGGTTTTGAACCCTTCTCGGCCTCCCAGGGCGATCATGCCAAACAGCGTGACGAGCAATCCCTCCCAGAAGAACAGCATCAGGACGAGATTGTCGGCCAGCACGGCCCCATTGACGAACGCCAGGGTGATAAGGAGGTACGAATAGAACTGGTTCGGATGCTTGCTGTCGCGCATGAAGGAGCAGCAATAGAGCACCACGAGCAGCGAGAACCCGGTCGCCGCCAGCAGGATGAAGGAGCTGAAGTGATAGAGGCGAAGGAGGAATTCCATTCCAAAGCCGGCCCAGGCCACGGAGAAGGTCTTGTCGTGATTGTACAGAAAGACGGCCAAGACGAGCGTAAAGGCCGTCGCAGCCAGCGCGATGGCTTCTCGCGGCCTCAACAGCAGCGTGATTACGCCGGCAACGAGGGGTATGAGGATGGGCAACAGCAGCACGTGGTCGTTCACTTGATTACTCCCGGCAACTGTAGCATCGTGGATTGCAGGAACTGCGAGGGATAGTAGATGAGGATCCCGGCGACCAGCGACAGCGCCGCCAGAGAGGCCACGCTGCCCACCATCGTCGGCGAGCCTTCCCGGGCGGCAGCGCCCTTGGCCTCGCCGAGGAAGACCAGATTGAACACCCGCATCAGGTACACGATCGTCATGAACGCGCCCACAAGAAATACCAGTGTGACCCACAGATGTCCGCTTTGCACGGCGCCGATCATGACCATGTACTTGCCGAAAAAGCCCCCGAAGGGAGGGATGCCCATGATCGAAAAGCTGCACAGCAGGAAGGATACGGCCGTGATCGGCATCGTTTTCAGGAGGCCGCCGAGCTGCGTGACGTCCTTGGTTTTGGCGTTCTGCTCGACAATGCCGGCACAGAGGAAGAGTCCCCCCTTGGCCAAGCCGTGCATCATGATGTAGAGCATCGCCCCGGCGATGCCCATCGGACTCCCGACGGCCAGACCGAGGAAGATAAAGGCGATCTGGCTGATGGTCGAATAGGCGATGATTCGCTTGAGATCGGTTTCGACCAGCGCCGCCCCGGCCGATGTTAACGCGCTGGCGGCGGCGACGACCGGGACCACCGTATGCCAGAAGTCATCGACGACAAAGGTCGCGATGAACAGCCGCGCGAACACGTAGACCCCGATCTTGACCAACAGGGCCGCGTGCAGCAGGGCGGTCACGGGCGACGGAGCGACACCGGCGTCGGGAAGCCACGTGTGAAAGGGCAGCGTCGCGGATTTCGAGAGAATGCCCGCCAGGATGAGCAGGACGGCCAAGTTCGAGAGAGGCTGGTTCTGCAAACCCTGCTTGATGACGGTCAGATCGAACGAGCCGTACTGGTGATAGACCTGGATGAACCCGAGGAGCATCAGCAGCGCACCGAAGAACGTTACCAGGAACGCCTTATCCGCGCGCACAACGTGCTGCCGCTGGCGGAAAAAGCCGATGAGCCGCCAGCTCGTGATTGCGGTGATTTCCCAGAAGGTATATAGGAATACCAGGTTTGCCGAGAATACCAGCCCCATCATGGCGCCGAAGAACAGCGTCACCATGAGGTAGTATTCGCCTTGATTCTCGTAATGGCTGATGTACCCGAATGAGTAGACAACGATGATGGCGCAGATCAGGGCGGAGACGAAGGCCATGAACAAGGCCAGACCATCGGCCTGCAGGATGAGGCTATGGCTCAGGATCGTGGCCGTGGCGGCCGGCTCACCCCGGATCACCGGCCCAGCGATAACCATCGTCGCTATGAGTGAATAAAGAACCAAGCCCAGAGCCAGCAGATTTCTCAATTTTGTCGATGTCCGGCCTACCGTCGGCAGGGCCAGCGCCCCCAGGACGGGAACCAGAACGATAGACAACAATACTGCCGAATTCTCCATAAAGATTCTTTATCTTTCTTGAAGACTGCGAGTCCAGAAAAACCACAGAGTCTCATCGAGTCAGGGTCCACCGGTGCCATACGGCGCGTTACAAACCCCTCCCCAACGCCTGAGGAGCGTTGAGGAATCCAAACCCGTTCTGCGGTCGCCGCTGGGGAAGTGCCGCCGTACAGGCTCCTATTGTGCTACATCACAAATAAAGCCTGATACCCTACCCTGCTTGGGCCCAGAAGTCAACCATCCGCGCACGAATTATACGCCGATTACGGCAACGCAATGCTTTCGGTTCGGCGTGAAACCGTCGAAAGGAGACTCGCAGCAAGGGTTTTGGCCTGTGCGGATGCGGCGCGCGGTGTCCTTGCAATTTTATCAACGCTCCTTTATCATTCTTCGTTTGCAGTGACATCGTCAGGCGTTTCCCTGGGAACCCTTTCGAGAGCTTACGGGAACTCTAAACTGGCCTGTTGAACGGAGGTAATTTGTTATGCGTCAGCCTGGCTTGCCTAAATTGCCATTACTCCTGCGATCTCTCATGCACGTGGCTGTTGTCGTTGCCGTGATGCGCAGTGGGGCCTTTGTGCTGCCGGTGGCGGCGGCCGATTCGGCGGCATTGCGGAGCCAGTTTGCCGGCCCGCCGCGTCAATACAGCTCGGCCCCGCTTTGGGTCTGGAATGACATGCTTACGGAGGAGCAGGTTGTCAGCACCCTTCGCGATCTCGCCGGGCAGAACGTCAAGCAGGTGTTCGTGCATCCCCGCCCCGGCCTGATGACGCCGTATCTGTCCGCGGACTGGTTCCGGCTGTGGAAGGTCGCTTTGAAAGAGGCCGAGCGGCTCGACATGAACGTGTGGATCTACGATGAGAACTCGTATCCCTCGGGCTTTGCCGGCGGGTTCGTCCCGGACGCGATGCCCGAGTCTCGCGGTAGGGGGTTGGATATCAAGGAGCAGCAGTCGCCGCTGAAGCTCGACGCGAATTGCGTGGCGGTGCTTCGGCCTGCGCAGAATGGTTTTGAAGACGTTACGAAACAGGCCAGGGCGGGGGAGGATCTGCCGTCGGGCAAGTACATGGTCGCCTCCTTACGCTGGGCCGGTACTTCGCCGTGGCATGGGGGCAAGTTCTACGTCAACCTTCTGACCCCGGGGGTGACGGAGAAATTCCTGGCTATTACGATGGATGCCTATCGCCGCAACATCGGTGAACAGTTCGGCAAGCGCGTGCCTGGCGTCTTCACCGATGAACCGGAGATCACCCCGGCGGGGGGGCTGCCGTGGGCCGACGACCTGCCCGAGGTCTTTCGGAAGCGGTGGAACTACGACCTGATCGCCCATCTGCCCAGCCTTGTGCAGCCTGTCGGCGACTGGAAGCAGGTTCGGCACGACTACCTTCAGGTCCTGCTCGAGCTGTTCATCGACCGCTGGGCCAAGCCTTACCACGACTACTGTGCCAAACACAATCTCGAATTCACCGGCCACTACTGGGAGCACGAGTGGCCCAACTGCCTCACCGGCCCCGACAACATGGCGATGTACGCCTGGCACCAGCGGCCCGCGATCGACATCCTGATGAACCAGTACAGCGAGGACGTCCACGCCCAGTTCGGCAACGTCCGGGCCGTCAAGGAGCTGTCGAGCGTGGCCAACCAGCTTGGAGCGGCGCGGACGCTTTGCGAGGCCTACGGCGCGGGCGGCTGGGACCTGCGCTTCGAAGATATGAAGCGGATCGGCGACTGGATCTACGTCCTGGGCGTTAATACTCTCGATCAGCATCTTTCCTATGTTACCATCCGAGGCGCCCGAAAACGCGATCACCCGCAGTCGTTCTCCTATCACGAGCCCTGGTGGAAGGACTATCACGTGATGGCATCGTACTTTACGAGGCTGTCGCTGATCATGTCGCAAGGCCGGCAGGTAAACCGGGTCCTCGTGATCGAGCCAACGACGACGGCCTGGATGTACCAGGGCGATCCGAAGCAGAAGGAGATTGGCGACCGCTTTCAGTCGCTGCTCGTGGCTCTGGAACGGGCGCAAGTGGAATACGACATCGGCTGCGAGGACATCCTCGCCCGCCACGGCTCGACGCAAGGCCCGAACCTCAAGGTAGGCCAAGCCTCATACAACACGGTGGTCTTGCCGTCTCTGACCGAGAACCTGAATCGCCCGACGATGGACTTGCTGGACGCTTACTTGAAGGCCCAAGGCGTGGTGCTCTGCTGCGGCGACGCCCCAGCGCGCGTCGATGGCCGTCCCTCGGATCGCGCCGAAACCGCCTCCAAGCAACCAGGGTGGAAACGAGTGGAGACGTCGGAAGTCCCGACTACGCTCCTGGCCCGGGCAGCGGACGGATTCGCGGTCAGGAGTACTGAAGACAGCAACAAGGGAATTGTTTTGCATCATCGGCGGATGGTCGAGGATGGTGAATTCGTGCTGGTCGTCAATACGAGCTTGGACGAGAACCAATTGCGCACGATCACTTCGACAGCTCAAAGCGTTGAAGAGTGGGATCCCCGCACCGGCAAAATATCCGCCTTTCCTTTCAGTAAGACGGATACTGGTATATCGACCTACTGCTATCTCCCACCGTGCGGCAGCCGTTTGCTGTTTCTGTCGCCGAAGGCTCCAGTCCCAGAGAAACAATCCGCGCGCCTAAAGGGCAACTTGGTGGAAGCCAAGGCCGAACTCGAGATCACGCCCTTGGATGGGAACGTGCTCACCCTGGATTATGTCGATGTCGCCGCCGGGGGGGAAACGAAGAGGGGCATCTATTTCTACAAGGCATCCCAGTTTGCTTTTGTGAAAAACGGTCTGCCCCGGAACCCATGGGACAGCTCTGTTCAGTTCAAGGACGAGCTGGTCACCAAGAAGTTCGCTCCCGACAGCGGTTTCGAGGCGTCCTATCGATTCACCATTGAGGAGCGTGTGCCCGAACGGCTCTCGATTGTCATCGAGAGGCCTGACCTCTATACGATCACCTGCAACGGCAAGGCCGTCTCGCCGAAGAAGGACGCCTGGTGGCTGGACAAGGCGTTCGGGCAAATCGACATCGGGGAAGCTGCACGAGTGGGCGAAAACGTGGTGACCATTCAAGCGTCGCCTTTCACGATCTACCACGAATTGGAGCCGGCTTATGTCCTTGGCACATTCCGGCTCAAGCCTGTCGAATCCGGGTTCGTGGTCATCGGCGAATCGAAGCCGACACTCAAGCTCGGCAGTTGGAAGAGCCAAGGTTATCCGCTCTATTCAGCCGCCATTTCCTACAAGTACAGTTATGATGTCTCACAACCGATGGGGCACTGGGCTGTCCAGACGGGCGACTGGTATGGCAGCGTGGCAGAGGTCGTTGTGAACGGGAAGTCTGCCGGCTATCTCATATCTCCGCACTGGGCCGGGTTGGATAGGCTGTGTGATGTCACGTCCTTTATCCAATCCGGGGCCAATACGGTCGAGGTCCGCGTGATCGGCACACTCAAGAATACTCTCGGCCCACACCACAACGGTACGCTGCGCGGCAGCGCCTGGCCCGCTTCGTTCCAGAAGGCCCCTGAGAATGGTCCGCCGCCGGGCGACAGTTACGACACCATCGACTACGGGCTCTTCGAACCGTTCACGTTGCATCAGATTGTGGAGGAGTGACTTGTAGAGATCTGCGACGTTCGGAGTTCCGCCTTCAGGCGGGAAAGACTAAGTAACTATCTCAAAAGGGTAGGTTTGGCCGATAACCATCTGTAGGAACCTTTTGAAAGGAGCCACGGATGGGCAAACAGAAACGTAAGGTCAAACCGCTTCCCACCATTTGGGAGGTCAGCGACGAACAATGG
>JAPLMX010000157.1 GCA_026386805.1 Phycisphaerae bacterium
AACCTCGGGGAGGTGGGGCAAGCGGTGGAGGATGGCATGGAGCGTGTGCAACAGAACGGACAACTCCTGTTCGGGTTCTTGGAGCACACCGGTCTTTTTTTTGAGTGACTTGTCACTGTATTATGCGAAATTCAGTAAGACCTATGGTCGTGGAACTTGCGATATATGACACCAAGTCCTCGCCCGCGCAGACTCCCCTTGCCAAAAAGCCCGTCCCGGGCTATGATATTCTTCAGCCCACAACCGCCCCAAGAGCAGCGAGAGGCGACTGTGCAAAAGGATCGAGTGGGAGAGAGCGAATGGCCTCGGAAAAGAACGAGCAGCGACCGCCGGTGGTGTTCATCAGCTACAGCCACGACACGCCGGAGCATGCGGACCGTGTCCTAACGCTGTCCAATCGCCTCCGCCAGGACGGCATCGACTGCATCCTCGACCAATACGAGGAATCGCGGCCCGAAGGTTGGCCCCGCTGGATGGATAAGCACATCCGCAACGCCGACTTCGTCCTGATGATCTGTACAGAAGTCTATTACAAGCGGGTCATGGATGAGGAGAAACCCGGCACGGGTCAGGGTGTCCGATGGGAAGGCAATCTGATCTACCAACACATCTACGATGCGGATACGAAAAATGCCAAATTCCTGCCGGTCCTGTTCGCAGATGGACAGGCGTCGCATATTCCCACGCCTTTGAAAGGAACTGCGCGATACTTCGTTGATAGGGCTGACGGCTATGATCTGCTCTATCGGCATCTGACGAATCAGCCTCGTGCCCGAAAGCCTGATCTTAGAGATCTGAAGAAGCTTCCTTCGGTTGAGTATCGCAAGCGGAAGTTAGTCTTATGGCCCGGTGTCTCGCTGCCGCGTGGCGGGCCGAAGGTTTCGGTGCCGTTTGCCGGACGGGAGGAGGAGTTGAAGGAACTGGCCACCGGCATGAGCGGTGACAGGAAAGTCGTCGCGGTGGTCGGGATGGCCGGACAGGGCAAAAGTTGCTTGGTCGGCGAGTGGTACAAGCGTGGTGCCAAGCCGTCTCAGGGCGTCGGCCTGCTTTGGCGGAAGGTCTATGAAGCAGGTTACACGTTCGACCGCTTCATAGACGAGTTGCATCTGTATCTCGCGGGCGAGCCTATCGACCGCATGCAGGTCAAGACCGTTCGGGACCGGGCGACCATCGTGGAAAACCTCCTCGCGGCCCAGCCGTGCTGGATCGTGCTTGATGGTGTTGAGCGGTGGCTCAAACGCTGGGCAGCCGATCCGGACGCGGACGCAAAGGACCCGACGCCCGACGACCGCGCGGGATACGATCCGGTCCTCGATGAATTCTTGAAAGACGCTTGCTTCTGGGAAAATGGCTCGCGATTGCTTCTGACGACACACGCGGTGCCCAGCGCCTTTGACGAAAACCCGCCTGCGATGATCGGTCACCGGCACGGGCACGAAAAGCGGCTGACGGACCTCAAACCCGAAGAAGCAATCGGTCTGCTCGACGAACTCGATGTCAAAGGCACAGAGAAAGCCAAGCGCGAGGCTGTGAGCGCCTACGATTGTCACGCCTTCGCCGTACACGTGCTGGGCGTTCTGATTCGCGATCTCTATGGCGGCGATGTCTCCCGCTGGCGGCAGGTCAATCCCCTGCAGGACAAGCCTGAGTTGGGCGGCCTCTTCGCGCGGATTATCGACACGTGTAAGGAGGACCTGCCCCTCCTGGAATTCGTCGCCTGTTCGCTCGGTCCGGCCCCCGTCGCGATGCTGGCCGAGCTGGTCGCCCGCGACGAGACCTCCATCCGCAAATCGCTCGCGGGACTGAAAAAGTGGCAGATGGTCGAATTCAAAGGTTCCGGAGCCGAACAGCACACTCTCGTGCGGAAGTTCCTCACCGAACGCATGGGGCAGGACGAAGCACGAGCGCACCAGAAGCGGATCGCGGCCTGGTGGACACAGCGAAAGACGCCGACGAACCCTACTGAGATCGAGGAGGTTCGTTCGCTGCTGCGGGCCGTAGAGCACTTGGTAGCGGCATGCGACCCGGACGCGGCGGCCGCCGTGTTTCTCGCAAAGCCTTGGCCCGAGACCGGCTACTGCGTCGGCGAGTGGCTCTGGGTGTTCGGCTACCTTGATGAGGGAATCCGCATCGAGGGATTGTTCATCAAAGCATACATGAACTTGATCGACGCCGAAGGCCGGATCGAGTTGCGTAATGAGTTGGCACGCCATTACAACAACCGCGGCCTTGCCTTGACGGATCAAGGCCATCTTTCGGAGGCCATTGCCGACTATACCCAGGCGATAGAGGTTCGAGACGAGCTTGTCGAGCGGGAGGACCGGCGCGAGTTGCGCAATGGCTTGGCGATGTGCTACAACAACCGGGGGAATGCCTTGCAGGATCAGGGCCATCTGGCCCAGGCCATCGCCGACTTCGGCCACGCCATCGAGATCACGCAAGGGCTGGTCGAACGGGAAGGCCGACGCGAGCTCCGCAATGACTTGGCGATGTGCTACAACAACCGGGGGAATGCCTTGCAGGATCAGGGCCATCTGGCCCAAGCCATCGCCGATTACGGCCACGCGATTGAGATCTATGAAGGGCTTGTCGAGCGGGAAGGCCGACGCGAGCTGCGCAACAACTTGGCGAGGTGCTACAACAACCGGGGTACTGCCTTGCGGGTTCAGGGCCATCTGCCGGAGGCCATCGCCGACCACGGTCGGGCGATTGAGATTCAGGAAGAACTTGTTGGGCGGGAAGGGCATCACGAGCAACGCAACGATCTGGCAATATGCTATAACAACCGTGGCAATGCCTTGCGGGTTCAGGGCCATCTGGCGGAGACCATCGCCGACTACAGCCACGCCATCGAGATCACGCAAGGGCTGGTCGAGCAGGAAGGCCGACGCGAGCTGCGCAACGACTTGGCGAGGTGCTACAACAACCGGGGTGCTGCCTTGCGGGTTCAGGGCCATCTGACGGAGGCCATCAGCGACTACGGCCACGCCATCGAGATTCGAGAAGGGCTGGTCGAGCGGGAAGGCCGACGCGAGCTGCGAAGTGATCTGGAGAGTAGCCTCTTCAACAGGGCTCTTGCTCGAAGCCGGACAGGAGAATGGCAACAGGCAGGCGCGGATGTTGAAAAAGGTGCCGCCCTGCTGCGAGCACTTGTCGAAGAGGGGCAGCGACACATTCTCCGCTCGCTTCTACAGACACTGGGGTTTCAATGCCGGTATGCGAAGGAGCTGGACGCTCCGGCGAAAGCTGTGGCGGGGGCGAATGAGATGATGCGATGGTTCCTCGAAGAGGTCGAGCAGGATCGTACGACGGAACCACTGCTGAAAGAGGCGGCCGGATTCGCGGAGCGTGTCCGAGGCAATCAGGAGCTTCTGTTGGGGCATGGCTTGGACGAGGCGCTCTGGCGGAGGTTCCAGTCGAGCCTCGGCCCGCCGGCCGGCGCTTCAGATGACGCAAAGTCATAGAAGCGCATTTCGCAAGTCCTGCGACCTGCGGGCGGAGATTGCCGCGCTTCGCTCGCAATTGTCTACAGCGCCCGTTCATGCCACCTGCTTTGGGTGCCACGCCCAAGCGCAGCTTGAGCGTGTCTTCTGATGTGACGGAACGTATCCAAGCAAGCACGGTCAAACAAGTTTGGCCGTGCCACCCGATCCCTCAGTCTCTCAGGAGCCGAGCGTGGCAATCAGCGGGTGGAGATTGATTCCCCCGGCAGGTGGAGGCGGCGCTTGCATAGGCCGGCGCGGCCGGTATCATAGCGGGAAAAAGGGCCCGGTAGTTTATGCAGGCAGCAGGTACGGAGGCAGCACTGGACATCGCAATCAAGACGAGCCCCCAACACACAAACGATGGCGTCGAGGGGGGCCGAGCCCCAATCCATGTGCCGCTTTCGCGAATTCAGCGGCTGATCGGCGCGCGGATGCTGAGCTCCAAGCAGAGCAAGCCGTGCTTCTATTTGGCGGCGCGGGCCGACGTGACGGAGTTGATGGCCATGCGGCACCACCTCAGCAAGACCCTCGGCGTCAAGGTCACGAGCAACGCATTCTTCATCCGGGCCCTGGCCCTGGCCGCGACGCAGTATCCGCTGATAGTTGGGCGGCTCGTGCATTTGGAGCCCCAGGACTCGATGCCCACGGAAGTCATCCGGATCGCGGACCACGTCAACGTCGGCTTCGCGGTCAATAGTGCGCAAGGGTTGGTCGTGCCGGTCGTCAAGCAGGCGCAGACCAAGACGCTGGCCGAGATTGCCGCGCAGGAGAAGACGCTCACGAACAAGGCCCGCATCAATAAGCTGACGCTCGACGACCTGGAGGGCGAATCCATCGCCCTGAGCAATCTCGGGGCGTTCGACATCGACTCGTTTCTGGGGATTGTGCCGCCGCCGGTGAGTGCGATCCTGACGGCGGGCAACGTGGCGCCGGTGCCGGTGCCGCGGGACGGCCACGTCATCGTACGCAAGATGGTGAGCCTGTCGCTGGCCGTGGATGGCCGGGTCATCGATCCTGAATACGCGGCCCGCTTTTTGCAGTTGCTCACCCAGAAGCTGGAGGACCCGCAACGGCTGGTCTGATCATATTCCACGTGGTTCATAAGGAGGACATCCAATGAAGAATCATGCAAGAATGACCCTGTGTTTCGCGGCGGCGATGGTGATGAGTCTGTCGTATCTTGCGGCGGCGGCCGAGCCGAAGGTCGAGCTGCTCTGGCCCGACGGCGCGCCGGGCGCGAAGGGCGACGCCGAGGGTGATAAGCCAACGTTGACGATCTACCTGCCGCCGCCGGAGAAGGCGACCGGCGCGGCCGTCGTGATCTGCCCCGGCGGCGGGTATGGCGCCTTGGCGACGGACCATGAGGGCCTTCAGATCGGCCAGTGGCTCAACTCCTTCGGCGTGGCCGGCTTCATGGTCAAGTACCGCCATCGCAACAGCGGCGCGGGCTATGGCCATCCGGCCCCCCTGCAGGACGCCCAGCGAGCCATCCGGATTGTGCGAAGCCGGGCCAAGGAATGGGGCGTCGATCCCAACCGGATCGGCATTCTCGGCTTCTCCGCCGGCGGCCACTTGGCCTCCAGCGCCATCACGCATTTCAACGAGTCCTTCTATGAGGCGAAGGACAAGATCGACCGCATGAGCCCCCGGCCGGACTTCGCGGTCCTGGTGTACCCGGTGATCTCGCTCACGGAGTCGTTCACGCACGTCGGCTCGCGAAAGAATCTGCTCGGGGCGGACCCCGACCCGGCGCTCGTGGAGAAGATGTCGAGCGAGAAGCAGGTTACGCCGCAGACGCCACCGACGTTCCTGATTGCCACCTGGGAAGACACGGGCGTCCCCGCCGAGAACAGTATCTACTTCTATCTCGCCCTGCGCAAGGCCCACGTGCCGGCGGAGATGCACATCTTCCTCAAAGGCCCCCACGGATTCGGCTTGGGCCAGAAGATCGAAGGCACCTCGGCCTGGCCGGGCCTGTGCGAGAAGTGGATGGAGCGGGCGGGATTTCTCAAGAGCAAGCCGCAATAGAGGACTTGAGCGGACGCCATGATATGAACGTGAGGGCTGTCGGGATGAAAATGGGTGCAATTGCCATCATCGCTTGTCTGGTTTGTGCAGAGACCACGTTCGGCGATAGTCAGCCACAAGCGGTGCCGACGTTCCAGTGCGTCGGGCTGTACTGGAGTCCCGAGGATGGCTCGGCGGAGAATACGTGCCGCGTGCAATATCGGCAGGCCGGCGCGCCGCAGTGGCGCGAGGCGGTCCCACTATGGTTCGACGGACGGCAATCGACGGATCTGCCCGCCGAACGGTGCCGGCAGTACCGGGGGAGCATCGTCAATCTCACGCCGGGGACGCAATACGAGATCGAATTGTCGCTGGAGAAGACGAGCCGGCGGGCGTCGGTCTCTGTGCGGACGTGGAGCGAGGATTTCCCGATCGCGCAGACCGTGGTTGTGGAAGACCGCGATACGCGATTGGTCATGGACAAGTCCGGCTCGCCCGAGGGCTATGTCCTCTATACGCATGCGCCGGGGCGCGAGACCGCCACGATCGACGTGGCGAGCAAGCAGACGCAATGTATCGAGGTCCGGGCCTCGCATGTGATCCTCCGGGGCCTGACGCTCAGGAACGCGCAGCAGCACGGGATCCAGCTTCTCGAAGGCTGCCACGACGTCGTGATCGAGGGCTGCGACATCAGCGGTTGGGGCCGGATCGCCGCCGACGGCTGGGGCAAGGACTACGCCGCCGCCGTCTATTCCAAGGATCGTGCCTTGAAGCGGGTGATCGTCCAGCGCAACTACATGCACCACCCGCGCAGCAACTCCAACAACTGGAAGCAGTCGCGCCCCGCCCCGGGCAAGCGGGAGCCCACGCATCCGGAGGGCCCGCAGACCGTCGTCCCGCACGACGGCAAAGGCCAGTTTCCACTCACGCCCACCAGCCCTGGCTACGACGCCGGCCTGCGCCTGCCGAACTTCAACGACGACTACACAGGCAAAGGCCCGGACATCGGCGCCCACGAAGCAGGTGCGCCGCCAATGGAGTTCGGCATCGATGCGTACAGGCGAAAGCCGTGAGCCTGGCTGCGTCAAGAACGGACGGGCCGGTCTGGCTTCCCGAGAAATAAGGTCCAGAAACAATCTGGCCCTAGATCTGGGTGCCATGCCTACGCTCGCGTAGGCATGGCACCATCACACGACATGGCACCCGGCCGACGAAACGCTCCAGCCGACCCTCGTATGTCGAACGGTTCGGAGAGGGTGGGCTCAGCCCACCCTACGCTTGCGGGATCTCGCTGGGAAGATCGCCTTGCGCCTCCGGGGGCACCGCCCCTGGTATGCTCACCGTCGGCTCCGTCCAGATCGGCACCGGGTTGTAGCAGCGTGGAGCGGGCAGGTTCACCGAGGCGATGGGAATCGGCGGAGCGGCTCGGGGGGGGTCCGCAGGACTGTCGCCGTGCGGCCTGGGTGGTCCTGCGGCAGGCACTCGCTCGGGCGTCTCCTCGATGCCGAGCAGGTACTTGGCGACCTTGCCGTAGTCCTCGGCGCCGTTGCAGGTGGGGTCGTACTCGAAGATCGTCTGGCCGTAGCTGGGGGCCTCGGCCAGCTTGATATTGCGGCGGACGAAGGCCGGCAGGATCTCGGCCCCGGACCAGGCGCTGTTCGAGCCGCGGGCGCTCTGGAGAAACCGGTCGATGTCCGCGCGGACTTCGTTCGACAGGGAAGTCCGGGTGTCGTGCATGCACAGCAGCACGCCGGTGACTCTCAGGAGCGGATTGATCCGCTTATTGACCAGATCGACCGTCTGGAGCAGCTTGCCGAAGCCTTGCAACGCGAGGAAGTGGGGCTGGAGCGGGATCAGGACCTCCTGGGCGACGGCCAGCGCGTTGAGCGAGAGCAGTCCGAGCGAAGGGGCGCAATCGATCAGGCAGAAATCGAACTGGTCCTGGCTCGCCTGCATCGCTTCGCGCAGGATGATCTCCCGGCCGACGACGCTGACCAGCTCGGTCTCGGCGCCGACGAGATTGATATTGGCCGCCAGGAGCCAGAGGTTCGGGCGCACGAGCATCAGGCTGGCGGCGAAGTCTGCGGATTGAGTTAGCACCTCGTAGGCGCCGGTCTCGATCATCTGGGGCTCGACGCCGAAATGGATCGTCAGATGGGCCTGAGGATCGAGATCGATGACGACCACCTTCTGTCCGGCGGCGGCCAGGGCGGCTGCCACGTTGACCGTCGTCGTCGTCTTCCCGACCCCCCCTTTTTGGTTCAGGACCGCAATCGTTCTCAACCCGTTTACCTCGTCTTATTGTCCAACCTTCTGTCCGCTATCCTTGAGCTTCTTGAGAACGGCGTCGAGCACGCCGTTGACGAACGGGCCGGACTTTTCCGTGCTGTACTTCTTCGCCAGCTCGATGGCCTCGTTAATGACCACCTTCGGCGGGATGTCCGGGCAGTTCTTCAACTGGTACACCGACAACCGCAAGATACTCTTATCCACCGGCGACAACCGCGAAAACTGCCAGCGGATCGTCGAGCCGGTAATCAGCTCGTCGAACTCGGCCACGTGGGCCCACGTGCCGTTGGTCCAGTCCCAGGCGAGCTTACGCGTCTTTTCGTCGCCCTCGTTCTCATAGAAGAAGTCGCCCATCAGGCGCGGGAGCAGATCCGAGCCCTGGATGTCAAGCTGGTAGAGCGCCTGCATGGCAAGCTCTCTGGCCCTGGTTCGTTTGTCCATAAGCGTCGTCATTTGCTATTTACCATTGACGATTTACGATTTGGCTCTGGACGGTGACTCGGACAGTCTCCCGGCCTCTCTTGCACTCGTAAATCGGAAACAGTAAATCCCGGATCTACTTCACTTGTTCCATGACGTGGGCCATTTCCATGGCGGTCATGGCGGCATCGGCGCCGGCGTTGCCCATTTTCGTTCCGGCCCGCTCGATGGCCTGCTCGAGCGTATCGCAGGTCAGCACGCCGAAGACCGTGGGCACGGCGGTATCGTAATTGATCTGCCCAACGCCGCGTACGACCTGCTGGCAGACGGCGTCGTAGTGGCCGGTCTGGCCGCGAATGACGGCCCCGAGGCACAGGACGGCCACGTATCGGCCTGTCTCGGCCAGCTTCTTGGCCACGATCGTGATCTCGCACGCGCCCGGCACCCGGGCGACGCACATCTGCTCGTCGGCCGCCCCGTGGCGGCGCAGGCAGTCGATCGCGCCTTCCAGCAGCTTCGACGTGATGAAGTCGTTGAACCGGCTGACAACGATGGCGTATTTGCCCTTGCCGGCCGTAAGGCGACCCTGGATTTCCTCGATCATAGTTGCGGCTCTCCAAACGTTGCCACGGGCACATTATATGACTCTGGGCGGATCGGCCTCCAGAAAAACAGCCGCCGTGGCCCATCCTGCGCACGGAAATCCGCGGCATCAATGCGCTAAACGCCAGTATTATAAGGGCTTACCGCTCCCATAGCCAGCAGAATCTGCCGGCCGGCAAAAACGGCTAAGGCGCCAGGGCCTGATGGGCGATAACGAGCGTGGGTGAAAGCTCCGGAAGAGAGTGGGAAGTTTGAAGTGTGAAGTTTGAAGTACAGAGTTCGAAGTTTGAAGTTGAAACAGCAGCGACTTCAAACGTCAAACTTGAAACTTGAAGCAAAGGTAGGCACATGTTATTTGACGATGACGTGGAATTCGGCCCCTACGACCGCGCCGAGAACAACGCCCGCAAAGCGTATGAGCTGTACGAGGATGGCAAAATGGCTCAGGCGCTGATCGAGCTGGAGCAGGCCCTGGAGGTCAACCCGACCAACAGCGCCTGGCACTTCAACAAGGGGCTGACGCTCGACGCGATCAACCAGTTCGAGGAGGCCATCGCCGAATACGAGACTGCGCTGGAACTCAGTCCCGACGATCTGGAGATCCTCAACGCCCTGGCCGTGGACTATACCCGCGCGGGGCTGTACGAGCGGGCGATCAGCACGTTCGAGTACATCCAGGAGCTGGACCCCAAGTTCGAGCCGTGCTACTGCAATCGGATCATCACCTACGCGGAGATGGGCCAGCACGATACGGCCGAGCAGATGTTCTACCTCGCCCAGCAGATCGACGAAGACTGCGCCCTGTGCTACTACAACATCGGCAACAGCCTCTTCGCCCGCGGCGAGTTCAAGCGGGCGGTGCGGTGCTGGCTGCGGACCGCCGAGCTGGAGCCGACCCATCCCCAGATCAACTACCGCATCGCCCAGGCGTACTGGTCGGACCGCGACCCGGTGCGGGCCCGCGACCACTTCTTAGTCGAGCTGCGTATCAACCCCGGCGATATCGACGTCATCATGGACTTCGCGCTGTTTCTCCTCGAGGCCGGCGACCTCGACGCCGCGAAGGAAAAGTGCAACCGCATCCTGGAGCTGAACGCGGATTTCGGGCCTGCCCTGTTCTACTTGGGCGAGATCGCGCTGGACCAAGGCGATCCCGAGCGGGCCGCCGGCCTGTTCGAAGAGGCCCTCAAGCGGGACCCGACCCTGGCCGGACCGCACTACCGGCTGGCCCAGTATGCCCTGGCCGCCCAGAAGCCCGAGAAGGTCAAAGCCCACCTGCTGGCCGAGCTGGACCGCGAGATCGAGGATGCCAATACGCTCATCTCCATCGCCACGATGTTCCTGGCAATCGAGGACTCCGCGCACGCCAAGCAGTGCCTGCTGCACGCGGTGGGTCTGGACGTGCGCAGCGCCGACGCGTACCACTACCTCGGCGTCAGCGCCGCCAACAACGGGCAGCTCGTCGATGCCGAGCAGTTCCTCAACCATGCCCTCGATCTGGACCCCAACCACACCGCCGCCTTGCGGGACTCCGCTTACACGTATCTGGCGGGCGGCCAGCCGGTCAAGGCCGCCGAGCGGATCGCCCGGGCGCGGGCGCTGCTGCCGGACGATTGCGAGCTTCGGATGCTCGACCACAGTGTCCGGCTGATCCTGCTGGTCCGCCGCATCGCGGGACTGCTCCGCCGGCTCGATCCCCGCCGCCTCTTCGGCCGCCGGTCCTCGTAGCACCAAGACAAGCAAGGGACACGTTCAGTCTGCGTCCTTGCCCTGTACGGGTGGCAGCCTCCAACGCCGCTTGGGGGTGGCTCTTCCGTGGCGAGGGCGTCCCGCCCTTGCGTGTCGTGGGCATCCGGCCCGCGTTTCAAGTAAAAGAAGACCACAAATAATACGAAGCACGGTTAGCAGCCTGGGATGCGTTCGCCACGTCCAGCCATCCCCAAGGCCGAAGGCCTTGAGGATACCACCCGTATCAACGGCTCGTGCCGAATCCGAAACGGGCTCGAATGCCCCGAATCCCAAACATGTCATTGCGAATGAAGCGCGGCAATCCCAAACGGGACGCGGACCGGCATCGCGTTTTGGTCATTCGGGGTTTTGGATTTGTTTTGGATTGCCCAAACGACACCGGCCAACGGGCGTCCGCCTTCGGCGGAGTTGTCGGGTTTCGAATTTCGGATTTGTCGCAGCCTTGTGGTTCAGAACCGGTCGATGACCGTGATTCCGACGGCACCGAATTGGCCCATGCTCTCCAACTCGGCCGGTGCTTGCTCCAAGGGGACGGTCTTGCCGATCAGGGCCTTGGGGTCCAACCGGCCCGAGACGATCAGGGCGAGCATCTCGGCGTACTTGCCCGCCTGCATGCCGTGGCTGCCGCAGATCTCCAGCTCCCGCCCGATGACCAAGTGCATCGGGACGCGAGGCAGATAGTCGTCGCCGGCGAGCAGCCCGACCTGCACGTGCCGGCCGCGCTTCCGCAGGCAGGCAATGGAATTGCTGCACGTCGCGGCACTGCCCAGCGCGTCGAGCGACACGTCCGCCCCGCGGCCCGTCACCTCCCGGATCAGGCCGGGGACGTCGCGACTGGCTTTCGCGTTGATGGCCACGGCGGCCCCCAGCCGCTGGGCGAGCGCCAGCACGTTGTCCTCGATATCGACGGCCACGATCCGGGCCTCCAGGGCCTGGGCAATCATGATCGCGGATAGGCCCACGCCGCCGCAGCCGTGGACGGCGACCCACTGGCCCGGCCCGACCCGCCCCTGCGTGACAACCGCCCGAAAGGACGTGGCGAACCGGCACCCGAGACTCGCCGCCGTGACGAAGTCGATCTCCGGCGGCAGGCGAACGAGGTTCACGTCGGCGTATCGGACGGCGACGTACTGCGCGAACGAGCCCCAGCCCGTGAAGCCTGGCTGGAACTGCCGATCGCAGACCTGCTGGTTGCCGCCCAGGCACTCCAGGCACGTCCCGCACGCACACACGAACGGCAGCGTGACACGATCCCCCGGCTTCCACCGGGCGACCTTCTTCCCTGCCTGGACGACGACTCCCGCCAGCTCGTGGCCGGGCACATGCGGCAGATGGTTGATATCCGGGTCGTGCCCGAGCCAGCCGTGCCAGTCGCTCCGGCAGATGCCGCTGGCCTTGACCTCGATCACCACGCCGTCGTCGTCCGCCACAGGATCGGCCACCCGGGCAACCGTCACGGGACCGCCGAATCTCTCGAAAACCACCGCCTTCACAAGGCACCTCCATCGCACTAAGAGCCTATCCCAGTAGAGCGGTTTCGCCGGTTCCCTACGGGGCACGGATGAACGCTCTGGGTGGCATCGCCAAGGCCCCTGGTCCTGGCGAGGGCTCTCTCGTATCGACCGTCTTGGCCCGCCGACAACGTCCCAGGTTTCGGGGCCATTGTCAATAGGTTTGCTGTTGGGAGAATTGGCTTTGTTTTTCCGAACTCCTCTTGGGGGCTGATTCCTCTCAACTCTTTTCCTCCCAATCACTTACTGCTCGGGGCGCCCCCGCGCCAATTGGCTTTGTTTTGCACGGCAGGTCTTCGGCGGCCGGCCGGCGTACCCCCGAAATTGGGTTTGTTTCGCACGAATCCTCACCGCAGTTGTTGTCATGTTGCGTTGTTGACGAGGAATCCCCTCCCTTCTCCGCACCGCTGGCCGCACCGGGCCTTATTCGCTATTCACTTTTCAATGGTGACTTCAACTCAGTAGTTCATTGTCTATCATACAGACATCTCGATGGGTCGTCAAGTGGAATCTCGACACGATAGAAGCTGCTCTGGGCCAGGCTTGCCCCCCCTTTTGATCCGCAGATCATGTCATTGCGAGCGAAGCGTGGCAATCCTCCGATTAGCGCAGATTGAACCTCTTTGAATCTGTGTTGCTAACTCGCGACAACTGAGAAATGTCTCCAGATAATCTTACCCGTGCGGCATAAGTCCCTGCAGGAAAAGAACTTACTGAATTTCGCATAATATAGTGACAGATTTTTCGCATAATATATTGACACCAGCGTTTCGTTCTCGTAGGCTGTCCGCATGGACAGAAAAGGACGAACACGAAGGGACTTCGACGAGTTGGAGAACCGCCGAAAGCA
>JAPLMX010000206.1 GCA_026386805.1 Phycisphaerae bacterium
GGCTGGATGAGCAAGTGTCGTGCGATTCTGATTCGTTACGCCAAGAAGTCATGCAATTACCTGGGCCTGATCCAACTGTGCTGCGGCCTGCTTTGGTATCGCCGTCAGCACCGCCTGAGCCTTTTGAGATAGTTACTTAGCACCCCCCGGCCCGATCAACCGCGGCCTGGAGATCGAAAGCGGAGTCGCCGACGGCCGAAACAGCGTCATCCTCCAGCAGGTCGCCAACGGCTTAGCCGTCCGCATGGCGGTCCTGTTCTTAGTCAACCAAGCCGCCGCCGAAACCACCGCGTGACAAGCCGCTGTCGGAAAGACGGCCGGGATTTAATAGCAATCAAATGACCCCATTTCCGCCAAATCCGGCCCCCCTCAGGCACATCCGTCCATCAATCCCTTCCCGAAACCTCCCCGGCGATATCTAAGGTGCAACCCGACGTCTTCCCCGGAAGAAGCACCGCACCCCTTTAGTTCCCCCAAGGAAGGAACCCTATGGGCTTATCAGCCATCTCAATCCCCGGCGCAGCAAGAACAACGTTCAAACGAGAGACTGATCCCTCTGATCCCTTATATCAGGCCGGCAGCACGTAACTCCTTTTGTAAGCATATCTTAGTTTCGCCCAAGTCCTCCTTAATTGGGATCAACCCGATGCCTTGAAGATCGCTGGGCAATTCCATGTCCGGACAGTTCTCGACTAGGAAAGCGACCCGATTGCGCCGCCCCAGCGCGGCCCAGAAATACCCGATTTCAAGTATCACATTCTGTCTCGCGCGCTTGACCAGCCTGTTGTCAGCAGTGTAGATCAAGTTATCATCCGCAGTGAGCAGGAACACCGCAAATGCACACTGCTCCGCCATGTCCTCGAATTTCTCAGGCAATGTCCTGCCCTCGTTCGCGCCAGCTTCCATCATCTTGATCGGCAAACCGAGATCGTTTGCGATGAAAAGAGCGATTGCATCACGAACCGTGTGGTTTCTTCCATGAACAATAAAGACCCCCTTCCCGTTCGTCGAATAATCTGTGGATGATATCGAATCTCCCCCACCGTCTATGCCGGTGTGGCCGTTATCTACTTTCCGTCCAAGAGATACAGATGTGTTTGCATGCCACGAACCAACAGCAAGATCAAATCCGATACGGTAACTTCTTGGCTTGAATCGCGGTGAAGCTTGGCTCGGACTCCCTGAAGGAACATCGCCGTACAGACAGGTGCGGATATGATTCTCGTGCGTGCCGAAGGGTTCTTCGCCGGTGCCTGTGGGCTTAGTGAGCAGGAACTCGCTTTCTGTCGCTACGGGCCCTTCGACGCAGTAGTAACCTGGATGTGGAGATCTAACGAAGCCCAGCGAGTGCAACCTATCAAGGACATGGGCAAGGTTTTCACGGTTTCCTGGAGAAACCGCAGAGGATATTTGGTCTACAGTTTTGGCTTCAATCGCCCCATAGGCCCAATTCTTCAGGTAGTCGTAGACCGCCCGGGCAAACATGAGTGCGTCAGATTCCGGGAAAAGCCTCGCGCCGGTAAGCCAGGTGCGAACCGTTTTGCCGGGTAGGCCTTCGACGCGATATACCCCGGCGAACATACAGTCACCGTGTTGGCGTGTATTAAGGACGAGGAAGTCCTCGCTGGTAACCAAGCTGATGCGATGATCGTCAATCCGGGTGCTCGTTCCACTTCGGTGGAAGATGTTCAGGACGGCGTCCCTCGCGGCAGCCGCGCGAGATCGAGATGATGACAAGACCTGGGGCCCTTCGAACCGAGGCTCGCCGATCAAAGACCCAAGTATCACACTCGGGCCAACCAGTTCGCACGGTAGGAGATCGAGAGAGTATTGAGGATTGCCCAAAGGGAACCGCTGCTGAGATATGACATACTGCTCGAGTCGCGTCCGGTATGCGAGCCTAAGCCAGTACGTGGTTTCTTCCTTCCGTTGTGGATCATATTGTTCGATCCTCGCCCCCGCAGCGAACTCTACGCGAGCCATCGTCACGCCGTCTTGGCGCATGTTAGCGCGCAGGTCCGCGGAGGAGATCTGATCGAGTTCACGCACGATAGGGCGGAGCGCCGTTGTGCGAAAGGTCGGAGACTCCTGACCGAATGTCGCGAGAGGGCGAATCACACTCGTTTGCGAACCATTCCCTTCGATCTTGATCTGTTCAAACAGCCAGTCAAACCGTTCCATATCGCAAGTCTGGAGCGGAACGAAGGTGTCCTGGTCTTCGGCCCTTGAGTTGATAGCTCGGCGCGGGCTAAGGACATACAGGCATTTCAGTTCTTCTGTACCATAACTACGAAAAACGACATCGTAGCATTCGGTGATGTGGACACTACCCTCCCCTATTTCTGGGCAGATTTGCTCATACAGGAGTAGGACATCAAGGTGGCCATCACTATGGATTTCTATACACATGATGCCAGTCCCCACTTCTCGCCATGGCCGTTTTGCGAAGGCAACTGGGTGGTCGCACGCCGGTCAGGCTTTCTTTCGATGGGCCCAAGATCAACTGCAACTCTCACCAATCACAGGCTCGAATCATCATACACGATCATGGTACGGAACGCAAGTAGTTCGTGAAACTTGACGTGAGTCTGCGAACGCACCCTATTCTTCATGGCGCACCTGATAAGCGGTGAAAAACGAATCATCGACCACGACTTATTCTCCATCTCTCAGAGCACAATGACCTCAGGCCTCATGGTTCTATTGTAGGGGGATGCCGCCCGAAAGGCAAAGGGGAAATGGGCAGACAGGCTATAGGCTTTAGGCTTTAGGCGATAGGCCGCAGGTCAGGCGTGGTCGGCTGCCGCCTGCCGCCTACTACCTACAGCCGCTCGCATGGTTCGCGTATTTCGCGGTTGATAGGCGGTGGTCGGTAGTCGGTTGCCACCCCGGATTGGAATCCGGGGTGACAGTGTTGTCAGTTGTCGGCAAGAGCCCTGACCCTGCGACGCCGCATCTTCCTGCTATCATGCTATTGGTCCAAAGCGGAGAATCTCGGGGGTCTGGGGGCAGAGCCCCAAGACTCAGGCAGACAACGGGCAGGATTTGTTTTGGTGAATCTGCTAAATCTGGGTAATCTGCGGACGATCTCTTGATCTTCTCCAACTTTCGCATGGTTTGCGTGTTTCGTGGTCCGATGATCTTCCATTGTAAATCCTTGTCTGACAAGAGTTTACCATCGTCCGTTCGTGGCCAATAATAGCCCCGTATCACCAAAATTTCATTTGACGACGAATCTATCAGTGTGTATGATAACCATGCAACTGAATAGCGAATCGTAGATAGTAAACGGTCAATTTGGAGGGCTGGTCGTGACCGGTGAAGCACAAGTCCCCGCCAACCGCTGGGGTGAGGAGAATCCACCACGGAGGCACAGAGGTCACGGAGACAACCCTGAATTCGGCGACATACGTGGTTTTGATCTCATTCTCGGTGCTCTCTGTGTCTCTGTGATGAAGAATTCACTGGAAGGGCGTGCCGAGTCTGACCCAATTATGCAAAACAAAGCCAATTACCAGCGGGCCAGAATTGGTGTAACGGCTTTACAGGTAATTGGTTACGGGAGTCTTGATCGACTTTGTGGTCATGCAAAACAAAGCCAATTTTCCGGCTTGGTTCCGTCCGGTCCAATCGCGCCGCCGGTTTGTAGTGTGCCCGTAAGGGCATATGAAGAAACGCCCCACGGCGTCACTACGAACGTGCGGGCGGCTTGACGGAGCGACCTGGGGCTTGTATACTGGCGGGCGATTTTGGCAGGCACTTTCAAAGAGAGGCCATAATGCAGCTTATATCAAGGAAGTCCAGGCTTAAGGGAACCGTTTCGATCCCGGCGTCGAAATCGCATACGATCCGGGCCGTCGCGATTGCCTCGCTGGCGCACGGGCAGAGTCTCATCCACAATCCTCTGTCGTCCGCCGATGCGGCGTCCGCGGTGAGCACCTACCGTGCCCTGGGGGCGGCCATCGATACCTCCGATCCAATCCTGTGGAAGGTGACCGGGACCGGCGGCGAGATTCAAGTCCCGGCGGGGCCGGTCGATGTCGGCAACTCGGGGACCACCCTGAATATCGCCCTGGGGTCAGCCTCGCTGGCCGGCAGAGGGCAGACCATCACCTTTGTCGGCGACCAGCAGACCCAGAGCCGGCCCGTCGGCCCGCTCCTGAACTCGCTCAGCGAACTCGGGGCCAAAAGCGTCAGCGTCAACAACAACGGCAAGGCCCCTGCCAAGGTGACGGGGCAACTGCTGGGCGGAAAGACCGCCATCGCCTGCTCCACGAGCCAGTACCTGTCCAGCCTGCTGTTGTGCACGCCGCTGGCCGCGAGGGACACGGAAATCGACGTCACGCTGTTGAACGAGCCAGGCTACGCACAAATCACCCTGGACTGGCTGGACAGCCAGGGAATCATGTACCGAAAGCAGCAGATGAAGAAATTCAGTGTCAAGGGCGGGCAAAGCTACAAGCCTTTCGACAGGCCCGTGCCTGCCGACTTTTCCAGTGCGACGTTCTTCCTGTGTGCCGCCGCCCTGGCCGGCGAGCAGGTGACCTTGCTCGGCCTGGATTTCAAGGACAGCCAGCCGGACAAGGCCGTGGTCGAGTATCTCAAGGGCATGGGCGCCAAGATCACCGTCCAGGCCGATTCGGTGACGGTCCGTGCCGCCCCGCTCAAGGGCATCGAGATCGACATGAACAAGACACCAGACGCCCTGCCGGCGATGTCGGTAACGGCCGCCTTCGCCGAGGGCGAGACGCGGCTGGTCAATGTCCCCCAGGCGCGCGGCAAAGAGACGGACCGCATCGCGTGTATGGCGAAGGAACTGCGGAAGCTGTCCGTGGAGGTCGAGGAACTGCCGGCTGGGCTCGTCATCCAAGGCGGCCAACCTAAACCGGCGAAGGTGCACGGCTGGGGCGACCACAGGATCGTCATGGCGATGGCCCTGGCCGGCCTAGTCCTCGACGGCCCGTTGACCGTCGATACGGCCGAGGCCATGAGCGTCACGTTCCCCGATTACGTCAAGCTCATGCGGTCCATCAGGGCTGAAATGGAACTCCAATCTGATTGACGATAAATCGAAAATAGTAAATCGTAAATCACTGCTGTCCGGGAAACGCCCTACTGCATTGATGTAACTTCTTACGAGATGTGATCTTGTGGCAAGAAATGGACGTAATCGATTTGAATTCTGAGTTAGGATTTGGCCATAGATCTTTGGGTTGTTATCCGAAGGGAATGGCTTATGAATTCAGGAAGACCGCTCTTTGCCCAGGTCATGGAATACCTGCCCCATCACGAATTCCGCAAATGCCTCTCTCGGTATGGCGGGGACCGCAGGGTCAAGAAGTTCACTTGCATGGATCAATTCCTGGCCATGTCTTTTGCACAGTTGACCTACCGCGAGAGCTTGAGGGACATCGAGATCTGTCTGCAAGCCAATCGGTCACGCCTGTATCATATGGGTCTGCGTTGTGTTCCTCATCGGAGTACGTTGGCCGATGCCAACGAAGATCGAGACTGGCGGATTTACGCCGACCTGGCCCAGGTGCTGATCCAGACGGCCAAGCGGTTGTATCGACCCACCGACATCGGCCTGACGTTGGAAGGCGAGATATACGCCTTGGATTCGACGACGATCGCCCTTTGCTGGTCCCTGTTTCCCTGGGCCGATGTTCGTCAAAACAAAGCGGCGGTCAAGGCCCACACGCGACTGAACGTGCGAGGCGATCTCCCCGAGTTTATCCACGTTTCCGACGGGAAACTGCACGATGTGAATATTCTGGATATTCTGCCGATTCAGGCCGGATCGTATTACGTCATGGATCGTGGCTAGGTCGATTTGGGCCGACGGTACGGAATCGACCAAGCCCATGCCACCTTCGTGACGCGTGGCAAAAGGAACCTGCAATTCCAGAGACGGTATTCACGCGACGTGGACAGATCCACTGGATTGCGATCCGATCAGACGGTCATTCTTACAGGGGTCCAGACGTCCAAGGAGTATCCCGACCCTCTGCGTCGCGTCCGTTACTGGGACCCAGAGACAGACAAGCGATTCGTCTTCATCACCAACAGCTTCAGCTTACCGGCCCTGGTGGTGACACAGCTTTACAAGCTGCGATGGAGGGTCGAGCTTTTCTTCAAATGGATCAAGCAGCACTTGCGAATCAAGGTTTTCTACGGCACCTCCGCCAATGCGGTCAAAACCCAATTGTGGATAGCGATCTGTACGGATCTGCTCGTGGCCATTCTCAAGAAGGAACTGGACCTACCTCACAGCCTTTACCCCATTCTACAGTTTCTGAGTGTGTCGATCTTCAAGAAAACACCTATTTCGCAAGCGTTTTCAAGCGAGTTGTACATGAATGAAGCCAGTCGTGACTATAACCAATTGCTATTATTCAACTTATAGCCGGACAGCAGTGATCGTAAATAGTAAATTCAAAGGGGTTTCCCGATGCTCGGATGTCACATCGGACGCTGTTTTCAAGTGACGGTGGCCGGCGGCTCGTATCAGGAAGGACTCACCAGCGTCCTACAGGGCGTGCCACCGGGGGTCCCGCTCAGCGAGCAGGAGATCTACGGCGATCTGCTCCTGCGGAAGCCCGGGGCCGATGAGCTCTCCAGCCCGCGCAAGGAGCCCGACCTGCCCATCCTCTATACGGGTATCAACGCGGCCGACACGATCGAGAACGCGGGCAACAGGAACCACACCAACGGCACCCCGCTGACGATCCTGATCCCGAACCTGGACCGCCACTTCATCCACATCAAGCAATACCAGGACACCAACCGCACCCCCCGGCCCGGCCACGCCTCCTACGCGAGCTTCCTCAAATACGGCCCGGACGACGACGCCATCGGGGCGGGCTTTTTCAGCGGACGGTATACCTCTACGATTGTCGCCGCCGGCTCGGTGGCCAAGAAGGTCCTCAAGAAGTGCGGCATCGACGTGTTCGCCTACGCCAAGGAGATCGCAGGGGTTCGATGCCCGGACATGCCTCACGATAAGGCGCTGGCCTCCACGAACGGCTACAAGACCATGCGGCACGACCTCGATCCGTTCTACCAGGAGCTCTACGTCAAGGGCCGGCTGCACATGGACATGCGGTTCCTGGAAAAGGCCGCCGTGCTGGCGCAAGTGGAGAGGGAGATCGACGAGATCCGTGACAAGTCGCCCCGCATGGCGCCCGAAGAAATCCGCGAGAAGTACGGCGTTCACCCGGTCCTCAACTGCCCCGATCCGGAGGCGGCGCAAGCGATGGTCGAGGCGTGCACCCGGATCGCCCAGAGCGGCGACTCCGCCGGCGGCGTGGTCGAGGTCATCGTCACCGGCGCCCCCGTGGGACTGGGGGAGCCCACGTTCTATAAGCTCGATGCGGAGTTGGGAAGGATGCTGGGCATCGGCGCCGTCAAGGGCGTCGAGGTCGGCGCGGGCTTTGCCGTCAAGGACATGACGGGCTATCAGGACAACGACCAAATGCGAGCCGTGAACGGCAAGGTGGTCTTCGACTCGAACAACGCCGGCGGAATCACAGGCGGCCTGACGACCGGGCAGCCTATCGTGGTCCGCCTGGCAATCAAGCCCACGCCGACGATTGCCAAGCCCCAGCACACCATCGACAAGTACACGCTGGAGAACAAGGACCTGGCGGCGATCACCCGGCGCGACCCGACGATCGTGGCCCGGATCTGGCCGGTCGCCGAGGCGTACACCGCCCTGGTGATTCTCGACCACCTGATGATGCACTACGGCTACCAGGCCCTGCGGCGTAAGGTCGAATAGGTCGCATCGGTCCCGTAATACGGATTTGGAAAAATCCGTGCGCGGTACGGATTTTGTCATCCTGAGGCGAAGCCGAAGGATCTGGCCACCGAATCGGAGGTTTCTCTCGTTCGCAGGCCAGATCCTTCACTCCGCTACGCTCCGTTCAGGATGACAGGCGGGGGCGCAAGAATTAACCAGAATCCGTATAAGTCTCGCTCCAACGAGCACGCCCAGCGCAAAACTTAGCCCCGGACGAACCCGGGGCTAAGTCTACACTTCTATGTCCGGCCGCAGGATTCTGCGCTACGGGACGACTACCCTCCACCAAGCCCGGTCGTGGCGCCGGTGGTGCCCGTGCCACCGGTGGTGCCCGTCGTGGTGCCAGTGCTGGTGGTCGTGGCGCCCGCCCTCTGAACGGCGGGTATGGCGTCCGACCACCCGGTCTCATTGCCGAGGGCATCGCGGGCCTTGACGCGGAACACTACGGCCGCATTCTTCCGGCCGACGTTGACGCGCCAGGTCGGCGCGTTGATCCAGCCGCTGCTGAAGCCGCCGTTCGGATAGACCTTCGGGTAATCCACGGCCTCGAAGTAGTACTGGACACCGCCGCTGGCGTCGGTGGCCGTGACGGCAGTCATGTCGGCGTAGAAGTCATAGGTGCCGCCGCCGCCATCAAGCTCACGCGGCAGGCCGTTCGGGTCCCACTGCATCGGGTTCGGTGTCGGAGGCGTTGTGTCCGCCGGGGTCTGCGTCGTGACGGTGACCCAATCCGACCAGGCGGTCTCGTTGAGCCGGGCCGACGTATCCCGGGCCTTGACACGATACTGGTACCTCGTGCTCGGGACCAGATTGGCATCCGTATAGGCCGGCGTATTGATCCAGCCGCTGTCATGGGCTCCCGGCGTGTTCGTGTCGAAGTAATACTGCACACCGTTGAGGTTGTCAACCGCGGGTCGAGCCGTCATCGCGACCGTTTGCGACGACGTCGCGGTGATCGTCAGGATGTACGGCGCCGGGGTCGGTGGCGTCGTGTCCACCACGCCGGCGAACCGGATCGTGGACCACTTCGTCTCATTGCCGATCGCGTCGCGGGCCTTGACTCGATAGCCATATTCCAGACCAGACTGCAGACGCGTGTCGAGATAGACCCGGCTCTTCTGCCAGCCGCTGCTGTGACCACCGCCGTGCACGCACTCGAAGTAGTACTCGACCTCCGAGCCCCACCAGGCATCGATCGCCTCTCTGGCCATCATCTGCGCGGCGTTGCCGCCGGTTATCTCGGGCGCCGTTTCCCACTCGGCCGGGTTCGGCACCGGCGGCGTCGTGTCCTGCGCGAGCCAGCAATCCGCCAGGAGCGCCAGGTCGTTGAGGTTGACCTGGGAATCGAACGTGAAGTCGGCACCGCGGCACCAGCCGTTGGCCTCGGAGCAACCCGCATTGAGCCAGTTCCTCGCGAACGCCACGAAATCGTTGAACTGGATCACGCCGTCGCGAGCCAGGTCGCAGAACCGGCACGGATCGAGGAACCGGTGGTGGTATCCGAGGTCCACAACACCGGTATCGGGCACCCGGTCGGTCCGCGTCGTGTAGCGGGACATGCCCAGCGCACCGGCCTGATCGCTGCCGGCGTCGACGCATGGACTGGTGGCCGCCTGACCGGCGCCCTGATTGCTCAGGGAGAAGCCGCCGAGCAGGCCGCTGACAAACAGCGGGTCCCTGTGGAGGATGCCCGCGCCATACACCAGCTGGCACCCGATGTCCACGGAGACATCGTTCGGCCCGGCCCAGATGTCGCTGTACGAGATGGAGAGCTTGCCGCACTGCGGATCGAGCTCGAATCCGGTCCCGACCGCCAGCTCCGTGCCCAGGCGGGCGAAGTTCTGCCAGAAGATGCTATCGGTGATCGTGCAGTCGCTGTAATAGCCACAGAACACGCCACCGCCAAAGCCGGTGTGGTTCGGATCGGTCACAACGCCGGGCGACGCATTACCGAAGAAGGTGCAATTGCGGATCGTCGGCGTGGCGTACCAGTTCGTCGAGAGGCCACCGCCGTCGCGAAGCGCCAGGTTGTCACGGATCAGGCAGTTGACGATCGCCGTGCTGTTCTCGCCCCGCAGGTAGAAGCCACCACCGGAGCCGCTGGACGTGTTGCCGGCGACGTTGCAGTCCTGGACAATGGCGGTGGTGGAGGACAGCAGAATGCCAGCACCCACCGGCAGAACGAGATCGTCGCTGGTGTCCGTGCCATCCAGGATCGCGAGGTTGTTCTTCACCTCGCAGCCGGAGATATTGACCGCCCCGCCGATGATGGTGAGGCCCGCGCCGCGAAGGGCAGTGTTGGCCCGGATGCGGCTGTCAATCACCATGGCGTTGGAGTCGGCCACGTAGAAGCCGCCGCCGGTATCGGCCACGTTGCCGACGAAGTTGCAGTCGACGAACAGGACGCCGGCCGTGCGTTCGGCCGCCACGCCGCCGCCGTAGCCAACATACGGATCGATGCGGAAGTTCTGGGTCGGCGTGACCGACGACGTGTTGTTCTGGAACAGGCACTGCGTGAACGTCACGGTCGTGTCGGCCGCACAGTACACGCCGCCACCGTAGCTGGAGATCTCAAATGCGGTCTGAGGCTCGGCGCGGGCACCGGTCGAATTGGCGCCGCCCTGACCGCTGAGGCCGCCCTGGGAGCTGTTGCCGCGGATGATGCACTCGACGAACTCGGCCTTGCTGCGGCGGTCGATGAAGACGCCGCCGCCGTAGCCGGAATACCAGCGGTAATCGCCAACATAGTGCCCGCCGCCGTGCGACGAGCTCGCCGCGGTGAACATCACGTTGCCGGACGAGTACGCCAGGGCGTAGTCCCACTCCCAGAGGTTCCACAATTCGCTGTCGGCCATCTCCGTGCCGAGCTTGTCGGGATCGATGTTGACCCGCACGGACGGCGTATAGTTGCCGCCATAGTTGGCCAAGCCACCGCTGGCGACGCCGGCGCCGCCATTGCCACCGTTGCCGCCCTGGGCGGAGTTATTCTCGATGATGCAGTTGATGAACTTCGGGCTGGTGTCAGGGCCACAGTAAATCGCACCACCGCGCGCCCAGCCAGCCCAGCCGCCGCGACCCGCATTGTTCGTGGCATCCGCCGCGGCGCCGTTGCCGCCGTTGCCCGCGACCACAGAGTTGTTGTGGATCACGCAGTTTTTGATCGTGGGGCTGGCCCCGGCCAGCAGGACCATGGCGGCACCGTTGACCGGTGCGCCGTCGTAGCCGTCCGGATGACCGGCGCCCCGGTTGCCGCCGGCGCCGCCGTTGATCACGGAGCCGCCGAAGTTCTCCAGCGTGAACCCACTGAACACGGTCCGACGCGTGGTTTCCCCACGGAACAGGACGCCCTGATTGTTGATCTGGTTGCCGGCAACGGTGCCGGGGCCGCGGATAATCGTGGCCGCCACCACCGCCGGATCGTCCGGTTTCGCGGACGTGACCGTCACCGCTTTGTCCAGAACCAGGGCAAAACGCACACTGTTGACGTCTTCGACCGGGTGTCCGCTATAGTAGATGCCCGGATCGACGACGATGGTGTCGCCCTCCTCGGCCACGGTCACCGCATCCTGAATGGTCGTATAATCGCCCGGCACGGTGACCACGCGCGAGGTGCGTTTTTCGAGAGTCACGACCACCGTGCGGTCCTCCGTCAGCGTGACGAAATTGACGGTGGCCGTCAGAAGGTCATTGTCCGTGCCCGTCCATTTCTTGATCTTCCAGCCGTCGTCGGGTCTGACCTCGAGCCGGACCACCTTGTCGGCGGAGCCTTCGTAGACCAGCGCGAAGCCGGGCATCACGGCGCCGTGGACCACGCCATCGGCCGGATCAGGCGCGACCGAGGCGATCAGCTTGAAGAGCGTCACGCCCTCGCCATAGTGGTAACCCAGGTCCACCGTGCCGGCATCGTGAACGCCGTCGGTCCGGGTCGTGCGCTCCGCGAGCGTGAGGTCGGGCGCACCGGCCGGACTGCTGCCGGCGTCGACCGCCGGGCTCTGGCGGCCTTGTCCCGCCGCCGTCTGGCTCAGATAATAGCCGGCGACGAACATCGGATCGGCGGCGAGGTTGCCCGTGTCCGCCTGCCAGACGCCTTCCAACGCGTTCCAGCCCGGCACCCGCGAGTCCTGCGACACATAGACCGGCGGTGTCGCTTGCGTGATCAGCCCGAGGGTGTTCAGCATGCTGGCAACGATCTGGTTGGGGTCCGTCACCTGCACAAAGGCGCCGCCCATAATGCCGGCGATGTCGCGGAAGTAGAGCGCCGTCGTCGGATCGTTGCCAATCTGGAGAGCGAAGACCCGCGTGCCGGGTGACTTCGCAGCTTCCTGGGCCACCGTGGCGAGAGTATAGCCGCTCGGCGCCTCCGGATCGTGCGGCGGAACATCGCCGACGAGCAGGATGACCCGATCCACGCTGCCGCTACGCCAGGTCCCGAGGTTGTTGGCGTCAATCGTACGCGTCAGAGCGTAGTAGACCGAGTCGGGCGTGTCGCCGCCGGAGCCGGCGGGCGTCGCGATCGAGTTGATCCCGCCGATGACGCGATCCGCCACGTTCGTGAACGGCGTCACGACACGGTACGGATAATCCGTCGCCGCGCCATAGTTGGCCGCGACCGCGCTGTTAAAGTCCTTGAAGTCCACGACCGCCATGCGGTAATCGGAGACCTTGCCCGCGACACCCGCGACGATCTGCGCGGCCGCCGCTCGGATCTTGGTCATGTTGGCCGACATGCTGGTGCTCGAATCGAAGACAAAGACCAAGTCGAGCGGCTTGGCGCCCGCAGCGTCCCGGCTCGGCTCGATATCGCTGTGCAGGATGTGCAACGCCGAGGGCCTTTCGCCATACGGGTATCCATTGGTGACCGCGACCTGCGCGCCTTGGCCCGTGCTGCTGTTACCCCAGACAATCGAGTCGATCAGGACCGCGTTGGAGTCGTAAGCGATGGACAGACCACCGCCGAAAGCGTCGCCCTGGCCGTTGGCCACGAAGTTGTCGGCGATCGTGCAATTGGAGATCGTCGGCTCGTTGTACCAGTTGACGGACGCACCGCCGCCATCGCGTCCGGCCCCGTTGCTGGTGATCAGACAGTTGTGCAGCAGCGGCGTCAGACTCACATCCTGATCGGACCCGCCGAAGTACACACCGCCACCGGATGTGATGGCCCGGTTGTTATTGAAGATGCTGTCGCGGATCTCCAGGGGCGAGTTGATGCCGCAGAAGCCGCCGCCCCAGCCGACGATGCCGGTGCTGGGGGCATTCGGATCCGTCAGAACGTTCGGATCGATGGTGGACTGGAAGGCCAGGTTACGCTGAATCATCGTGCCGGAAATCGTACCGGTCGCATTGACCGCGTAGAGGCCGCCGCCGTGGTACGCCACGTTGTTGGCGATATTGGAGTCGACAATCATCGGCGCGGACTTGGACCAGTACAGACCACCACCGATCGTGGCGTTGCAGTCCTCGACGGTGCAGCGGAGGAACACTGGCCGCGAATCGTTCTCGATGGCGATGGCCCCGCCGTAGGTCGTGTAGATGTCGTCTGGGTTGGTGACCGCATTCGTGTCTTCGGCCGTGTTGTTCTTGAAGACGCAGCCAGTGAACTCCGGATCGCTGGCCTGGCCGATGTAGACGGCGCCGCCGTAGCTGCCGATGTTCAGAATCCGGTCGGGAAGCGCGAAACCACCGGTAGCGGTCGTAGCAGCGCCACCCGCGCCGGCGCCCCCGGCGCCGCCCGCCGCGGCACCGCCGCTCGTGCCACCAATGCCGCACACCCCGCCAAAAGCGTGGTTATCGCTGAAGTTGCAGTCGATGAACTTCGGCGCACTATAGTACTCGATGTACACGGCGCCGCCGTAACCGCTGTACTTCCAGTAGTCGTCGTAGTAGCCCCGCGGATCGGACGTCGTGCTCTCCACCGAGCCGCGCAGCTTGCCGTCATGGTCGAACGGACCGTACTGCCATCCATCCCACCACGCTTGAATACTCGATTCAATCGAGGCGGAGAACATCCAGTTGCCGCCCCGGCCGCCATGGGCGTTGTTCGTGCCATTGCCGCCGTTGCCGCCGTTGCCGCCGTAGACCCGGCAGTTCTGGAATAGGCAGTTCTGGAAGGTCGGATTGCTTCCAAAAGCGATGTACAGGGCGCCGCCGTAGGCCCAGCCGGCGTAGCCGCCGTCGTAGCCGGCCGTGTGGGCGGTATTCCCATTGTCGCCTGCGCCGCCGTTGCCGCCGGTGATGCTGCAATCGGTGAACCGGCAGTTGCGGATCGTCGGCGAGGCCCCAAAGAGGCTCATGATGCCGCCCTGGAGGGGTGCCCCCTGGGCACCATCCGCCTGGGTGCCAGCCGCACCGTTGAGACCCGTCCAGGTAACGTTGCCGATCGTCAGGCCGTCAATGACCGTCTCCGGCCCAACGTTCAGGAGCTGGATCTGATATCGGCGCAGAATCGTATTGGCGACGACGTTCGGGTCGTCCGGATTGCTGCTGGTCAGGGTGATATTCTTGTTCTGGATCAGGATGTAGTTGACCGGGTACTCGACCTGCGTCACCTGGGCCGGGTAGTAGGTACCGGTGGGCACCAGGACAACGTCGCCGTCCTCGGCCGCGTCGATGGCATCCTGAATCGTCGGGTACAGGCCGGTGCTGCCGACCACGAGGGTCCGGGGCTGCTCGAACCGGACCGTGACGTTTCGGTTGAGCCACATGACGACGGTGTTGTCCTTCTGGCTCGATCCGTCGTCGGTCGTTCCAGACCACTCGGCGATCCGCCATCCGGATTCCGGCGCGGCCACGATCGGCACAGCCGTGCCGGCATAGAACGTGCCGCTCGTCGGATCGACTGAGCCGTGACCGCCGACCACCTGCGCCGTCAGCGTGTATTTCGGCAATTGAGTATGATCCGGGAAGTGATACCCGAGATCCACTGCGGCCGTGTCCTTGACGCCATCCACACGCGTCGTCAGATCGGCGAGCGCGGTGTCCGACACGGAAGCACTGCCGGCGTCGACCGCCGGACTCGTGGCCTCGTTGCCTGCCGCCGCCTGACTGAGATAGAACGCTCCCAGCGGTCCTGCGACGAACAGCGGGTCCGCCTGGAGATTCGTCGGACTCAACTCGGAGGCCGTCTTGGCGACCGTCTTCTGCGTCACGCCGTCATAGAGGCCATAGTCGGCCGGCGTGTTCGCGGAGAACAGGGAGTGCTCAATAACGGAACCGGCGAAATCCGCCTCCGCGACGGCATACTTGCTATTGCCCTGGAAGATCGAGTCACTCACGGTCCCATCCGAGCTCCAGTCGCAAGAGATGGCACCGCCCAGTCGGTTGGCCGTGTTCTTGGCAAACGTGCTGTTGGTGACCACGGGCTTCGCGTACAGGCCGCACCAGATCGCGCCGCCGTCACGCTTGGCCGAGTTCTCCGTGAACAGGCAGTTTCTCACCAGGTGATCGACAAAGCCACCATACAGACCGAGGGCGCCACCGGCTCCCTTGACCCCTTGCGCCACGTTGGAAGCAAAGGTACAGTTCTCGATTTGGGCATTGGCGCCCGCGCAAACGATGCCACCGCCGACATCGAGGCCGACGTCGGCGTCCTGACGGGAGAAAGTGCCACGAAGCAGATCCACCAGCGAACTGACCGCCGTGGAGGTCTGGAGGCTGATGCCGCTGCCGCCGATGGCGACGTTGTTGCTGACGTAACCGCCGTTGAGCCGCAGGGTGCCGCTTGTCTGGAACAGCGCGCCGCCGCTCTTGGCCTTGTTGCCCGTCAGATAGCAGTTGGTGAGCACGGCGTTGACATCTTCAAAGTGCAAGGCGCCACCCTGGCCGTAGAAGCCGTCCGTCGCCTCGTTGCCACCAAAGGTACACGAGTCGAGGTTCACGGCGAGCACCGACGGCGTGTTCGGGTCGATCCGGTAGAAGGCTTCGATCGCACCGCCGTTGCCGCTGACGGCTGCACCGGAATTCACGCCGGCACGGTTGCCTGAGAAGGCACAGCGGACCAAGTCGGCGTTGCTCTGCAGGAGGAGCGCGCCGCCGTTGCCGACCGTCATGTTGCTGTGGAAGCTGCAGTCGGACAGCGTGACCTTGGGGCATCCCGGTCCGACGTACAAGGCGCCGCCCACGTCCGGGATGATGACGTTGTTCGGATCAAGCGAATTCGGATCGATCAGGTTGGGATCCAGTGCGACAATGCTCAGGAGAGAATTGACCACCTGGTTCTTGCTGAAGACGCAGTCGTTGAAGTCCACAGTGCTGCTGCCTTGAACGTACACAGCGCTGTTCGCGTTCTCCGTGAACCGGCACGTCGTGAGGACCACTTCATTGCCCGTGGTGGAGTACAAGGCACCGCCGACCGTGTAGACGCGTGCTTCCGCACCGCCGGCCGGGTAAGACTCGTAGGACTCGTTCTGCGTGAACTGGCAGTCCGTGAACTTCGGATTGGCGCTACTCTGGTAGACGGCGCCGCCGGCGACCAGGCCGTTCGAAAGAACGATGCCGGGCGAGCCGGGACCGGCCGGGTTCGGATAGGGGGCGGCCAACGCACCGCCGGGACCGTTCAGGCCGACCAAGCCGGCTGCACCATTGAGAGCGCGGTTGTTCGCGAAAAGGCATCGCTCGAAGGTGGCATCACTGCCGGCTTCGCAATAAGCAGCGCCGGCGCGGCCGTAGCCATACCCGCCGCCCGCGTTGCCGCCCCAGCTTTCGCGGCCGCTGCCCTGGTTCGGCGTGCTGCCGTTGCCGCCGCTGCCGCCCATGCCGCCTCGGGCCAAGCAATTGCGAATCGTGCAATCGACCAACTTCGGTTTGCTGGCACCCAGACAGGCGACAGCGCCGCCGAAGCCATTTCCCGTTCCGGTGCCGCCGTGCCCGCCCCAGGAACCATCCGCAGCGCCGGTGGTGATCGCCGGGCCGCTGATGCCGTCGCCGCCCCAGGCACCGATCACCGTGCAATCCTCGATCACGCACTTGCTGAAGGTCGGCGAACTGGCGTTCTCGCACAGAATGGCGCCGCCGTACCCTATACCCGTGGCATCCTGGCCACCGGCCATCCGGGTCGGCGGAGTCGTATCCTGACTGACAACCTCATCCGGGCTGATCGGGTGGGCCGGCGTTCCCCCGCCGTTGACGCCCACCGTGCCGATCCAGAGGGCATTCTTCATCGTGATGCCTTCAATTCGGCACTCCGCGGTCTCCCCGCGGTGGAAATAGAAGGCGCGATGCCGGTTGACGCGCGAGCCCTGGCAATCGATCACGGTGCTGGCCACCACCTTCGGGTCGTCCGGATTGGTCGACATGATCCGGACGTTCTTACCCAGCAGATCGATGCCCCGCGGGCTCGTGACGTTATGCGTGCCCTGGTTGAGAATGATGTTCGTGTCGCCGGCACTGGCCGCCACCACCGCATCCTCAATCGTCGCGTACTGCGTCGGCACGATCAGGTTGCGCGTGACGGCCGTTTCGAACTCGACGGTGACGAACTTGTTCTCGGTGTTCATCACCACCGCGTTGACGCTGCGATTCCAGGAGGGGTCGCTCTTGGTGCCGATCCACTGCTTGACGCGGTAGCCCGGGTCCGGATGCGCGAGCAGCGGCACTTCCTCGAACTCGAAGTACTTGCCGGCCAGAGGCGTGACCGTGCCGTGGCCGCCGATGACGGAGACCGTAAGCTGGCACCGGTTCATGCTGGGATAATGGAAGCCCATATCCACCTTGCCCTGGTCGCCAACGGTGTCGGTCCGGGTGCTGTAGCCCGCCAGGGCGAGTTTCTCGGCCGAGTCGCTGCCGGTATCAACCGCCGAGCTGGTTGTCGCCTGTCCGGCCGCCGTCTGACTCAGATGGTAGCCCGCCACGAACAGCGGGTCGTCGTCAATATCGTTCGGGAACCAGTTGAGCGTCGCCCCTTGTTCCACGTGGATGCCGGCCAAGCCGTTCTGAACGTCGCTGAATTTCACCGTCAGAAGCGCCGGCCGCGGCAGGTAGATCGGATCGCTCTGGCTGCCGAGCGCGATCTGGCTGCCCTGGTTGCCCGTGTTGTCCCAGAGAATGCTGTTCAGCAGCGTCGTGTTGCTCTCGTAGGAGCAGAATAGACCGCCGCCCAGGCCGCGATTCGCGTTGCTCGGATCGCTGGCGTCGTTGCCGACGATCGTGCAGTTGGCGATGGTCGGGGCCACGAACCAGTACGAGGCGATGCCGCCGCCGCCGATCAGGGCCTTGTTGTCCTTGACCAGGCAGTTCTTCAGAGTCGGCAGGCCCGGATCGCCGCCGAAGTAGGCGCCGCCGCCGGAACCGTTGACGGTGTTCTCACTGATGGAGCAGTCCACAATGGTCGCACTCGACGCCCAGCAGACGAAACCGCCGCCGCCGCCCAGGTCGGTGTCCTTCATCTGCGTCACGGGCGGAGGCGTGAACGGATTGTTCGGATCGAACATGGAGTTCGGATCGTTCGGGTCGGGCCAGGTGCTGGAAGGAGGCCACGTGTTCGGATCGGATTGGACCGGGGTCACGGCCGGAACGAGCAAGGCGTACTGCGGTCCCATCGCCGTGTTGCCGCGAATGCTGCAGTTGGTGATCGACGGGGCGCCGCCGCTCCAGTACAGACCGCCGCCGTGCTGCGCGGTGTTGTTGCGGATGAGGCAGTCCGTCACGGCGATATCGGCTTCGTCGCCGTACCAGTACAGGCCGCCGCCGAAGGCCGCGGCGTTGTTCGTCACCTGGGTGGTCTTCAGGTAGATCTGACTGCCGTTGTACCAGGCGTTGCCCTTGTCGTTCCAGGTGCCGCCCGCGTAGATGCCGCCGCCGGCGCTGAGCGTGCCGGTAGCCTGGTTGCTGCCGAACGTCGAATCGTTCACGTCGATCCGGCAGTCATACCAGACGTAGAGCGCGCCGCCGTCCGAGGCCGCGGTGTTGCTCATGAACGTGCAGCCGGTGATCGTTGCCTGGCAGGATTCGTCGAACGCGAGCGCACCGCCGTTGAGGCCGGTGCGGTTGCTGCTCAGGCTGCACCCTGTGAGCTGCGTCGTGCAGCCCGTGCTGTAGAAGATGGCGCCGCCGCTCTGGTTCTCGATCCGGTTGGAGTTCAGCGTGCAATTCGTCAGCGTCACCTTGCAGTTTTCGCTGCAGAAGACAGCGCCGCCGAAGTTGGTGGTGATGCTGGTCGCCCCACGGCCCGCACTGCCGGCCGCGCCGGCCCCGCCCGCGTTGCCACCGGCCCCGCCGGCCCCGGCCGTGCCGGAGGGATTGCCGTCGCCGCCCGTGCCGCCGGCCCCGCCGGACCCGCCATCGCTGCCGCCGGTGCCACCGGCGCCGCCGGTGCCGCCGGCATACGCCACCGTGGCCACCGTCGAGGCGGCCGAGTTGGAGCTGACGACGGTATCCGACATCACGACCTCGCAGCCCTTGCCGAAGAAGATGGCGCCGCCCAAGGAGGCGGTGCCGTTCCTGCTCATGTTGCCGCCGGTCCCGCCCTTGCCGCCGTTACCGGCCGTGCCGGCTGCACCCGCGGCGCCGTCCGTGCCGTTCGGATCGCCGGCCGCGCCCGCCGCGCCGCCCGTGCCGGCATTGCCGCCGCTACCGCCGGCGCCACCGGCGCCGCCCGCACTCCCCAAGCCTTGACGGATAGAGGAACTCGTAATCGTGCAGTACTTGATCGTCGGCTTGCAGTTGTCGCCGAAGTACAGAGCGCCGCCGAGGGCATTGCCGCCTTCGCCGCCGGTGCCGCCCTTGCCGCCGGCCCCACCGGCTCCACCGTTGCCGCCGGCTCCACCGGCCCCGCCGTTGCCGCCGGTGCCCGCCGTAGTGCCTGGGGTGGCCGCCGCCGGAGCGGGGGTCACGGCCGGCGTCGGGGTGACCGCCGGGGTCGTACCACCACGAGTCGCGGGAGGCGTCGTGGCCGCCGGAGTCGTGGTAGCCGCCGGGGTGGTAGCAGCAGGAGCATTCGCATCCGCCGCGGCAGGAGCGGGGCCGCCGTTCTGGCCCTGCTGGCCGTCCTGACCGTTCTGGCCGTCTCCACCGTTCTGGCCGTTCTGACCCGCGCCGCCGAAGCCGCCGTAGCCGCCGAGGGCTCGGCAGTTGGTAATCGTGCAATGGAGGATCAACGGAGTGCTGTTGGCATCGAAGTACAAAGCGCCGCCATAGCCGTGACCGCCCTTGCCGCCGTTGTAGCCATCCGCTCCCGCCGAGCCGTCGGCGCCGGCCGCACCGGCCGCACCATCGGCGCCGTTTTCGCCGTTCATGCCTTCCGCCGCGTCAGCCGCCTGGTCGGGGGCAGGCGCCGGGTCTGCCGGGGCCGCCGGGGCCGCGAACGCCGGGTAGACGGAGCTGCCGTCTTCGCCGTTGCGGCCGCGCGCCACGCAGTCCTGGATGACCAGGTTCGACAGGGTCGGACTGCTTCCGCCAAAGCAAGCCACTGCGCCGCCGAAGCCGTCCTCGCCGACAGCGCCCGTGCCCCCCGTACTCGTCGGAGCGCACGGATCGGCCACCGCGTATCCATTCTTGATCGTGAAGCCATCCACTACAGAGTCCGGCCCTTCGCCCGACTGGAAGACGAAGGCCCGTCCGAGCTGCTGGCAATCGATGATGGTCCGCGCCACGCAGCACGGGTCGTCCGGGTGCTCGCTGGCCAGCGTGATCGCCTTGCCGCCGAAATCGAGCCCGCGCGTCTGGTAGGTGCCGGCGCCGACGATGACTTTGTCACCATGCGAACTGGCCGTCTTGAGCGCGTCCGCGATAGTCTTGTACTGGGCGGGGACATAGAAGCTCCGCGCCTGCTTGAACTTGACCGTGACGTCCGTATCCTTGTGGATCGTCACCGTGTTGGTGTTCGCCCACGAGGCATCGTTGTCCGTCCCTTGCCATTGCTCGACGATGTACGTCGCATCGGGCGAAGCCACAAGCTGGACAACGGTACCGTCGAGATAGGATTCGCCTCGGCGATGATTGGGATTGATCGTTCCGTTAGCGCCGCTGACGGTCGTGCGGAGCAGGTACGACGGAATCTGCTCGAACTCGATCCCGATCACGGCCGGCGCCGTCATCGTGAACGTGACAGTGGCGTCTTTCTTGGTGTCGTCCGGCGTGCCCACCCACCGCTTGATGCGATAGCCCGCCTTCGGAGTGGCCTTGATCGTGACCACTTCGAACTGGCGGAACGAGCCACTGTTCGGATCGACGCGGCCGCCGGCCTGGCTCGGATCGACCGGCTGGTTGGCGGCGTCCACCACACTGACGATCAAGGCGAACTTCTGCGCTGGCGCCGCACCGTAGTGCGCGCCCGGATCGATGGCGCCGGTATCGGTCACGCCATCGGTTCGCGTCGTCAACCTATACAGGTGATCGGTGAAAGACGGACTGGTGCTGGGATCGCCGGCATTGACGCACGGACTGTCGGTCAACTGCCCCGCCGCCTTCTGGCTGAGGTAGTAGGACCCGCGCGGTCCCTGCGTGAACTGCGGCTGGGCGTGGGTATTGCCGGCCCCGGCGTCGTTATCCTCGATGCAGGAGTAGGTGGCCGAGCAATCGAACAGATCGTCGCCGTTGCCCCAGAGGATGCAGTTCGTGATGAGCGGGTCGCAGTTTCCGAACGCCCAGATGCCGCCATCTTTGGCGGCGTTGGAATCGTCGCAGATAATCGTGCAGCTTGTGATCGTCGGGGAGGAATCCTCCAGGTCGATCTGGCCGCTGCCACTGACCGCCGCGTTGTTCGTGAGGAAGCAGTTGAAGACCTTCGGGGAGGCGTTGTAGCACGCGATGCCGCCGCCGGTACTCATGGAGAGATTATTGCGGATGATGCAGTCCGTGATGTCCGGCGCGGCGTCCTCGAGGTTGATCCCGGCGCCGATGGCCGAGGCCCCGAACGCCCAGTTGTTCGCGATGACGCAGTTCGTAATCAGGGGCGAACCGCCCAGGCAGTCGATGCCACCGCCGTAGTAGCGGGCCTGGTTGTCGGTGATGATGCAGAAACTGATCGTCGGCGAGGCGTCCTGGCAACGGATGCCCGCGCCGTATTCGGCCACGCCCCAACCGATGGTGAAGCCCTTCAAAACGGTGTCTCGCCCTTCCCCGTGGGCGAACGTCACGATCGAGCCTTCCTTTACCACCCCGAGGATGAACGTCGTGTCCGGGTAGACGTTGGGGTCGGCGGGGTTTGTCACGCTGCCGCTGCGCAGCGTAATCGCCTTGCCCTGAAAGTCGATCTGCTCCAGGTACATCGTAATGCTGCCCGCCTTGCCCTCGGCGATCAGCGTGTCGCCGTCGGTGGCCGCCTCGATGGCCGCCTGGATCGACGTATGAAGGCTGGCAGGATTCGTCGGGTCATCGCGCAGGTTGAGTACCCGGCCCAGTTGTCCCGTGGGGACGGACTTCAAGGCGCTGGCCAGGTTGACGCGCCCCTGGGACAGGCACAGTCCCGGCACGACCTTGTCCGTCGTCTGCATCAGGGCATGCTTGATGTGGTAAACCGACAGGAACGGATACTTCGACCAAAGCAGAGCGGCCGCTCCCGAGACGTGCGGCGCGGCGACCGAGGTGCCGGTCAGCGCCCCGTATTCCTTCGTCACCCCGTCCTTCGTCATCGACGGCGTTTCCGTCATCGGCGTCGTGCTCCGGACGTTGAGGCCGGGCTCCGCGATGTCCACCGTCTTGGGGCCGTAGTTCGACGGCCAGGCGATATGGTCGTTCGCGTCGGTGGCCATGACCGAGATGATGTTCTCCAAATCGTAGCTGGCGGGATAGACCGGGACCTTGTCGTTGTTCGTCGAGTCGTTGCCGGCGGCCGCGACGAAGAGAACGCCTTTCTTGCCGGCCGCCTCGATGGCGTCTTTGAGGCTTTTGCTGTAGTCGGGCCCGCCCCAGGAGGCATTGATAACCTTGGCGCCGGAGGCCGTGGCATACTGGACCGCCGCCACGGCGGCGTTCAGCTTCGCGCCGTCCTTGTCAGCGACCCGGCAGATCATCAGGCTCACGTTCCAGTTGATGCCGGCGATGCCGACCTGGTTGTTGGTCGCGGCGCCGATGATGCCCGCCACGTACGTTCCGTGGTAGACATCGTCGGCCGGGGTGGCAGAGTTGCCGATGAAGTCCCAGCCGTAGACATCGTCGATCTTGCCGTTGCCATCGTCATCGGTCTTGGCCTTGCCCTTGGTCTCCGCCACGTTCGACCAAAGGTTCGCGGCAAGGTCCGGATGGGTCGCGTCCACGCCGGTGTCGAGAATCGCGACGAGGAAGCTCTTGACCCCCGTGTGAAGGTCCCACGCCTCCGGCGCATCGATATCCGCGTCGGGGCGCCCCCCCGACTGGCCCGTGTTGTTCAGGGCCCACTGTTGCGGGAAGTTCGGGTCGTTCGGCACCCTATGGAGCTTGTACCGATAGTTCGGCTCGGCGTACAGAACGTCCTCGCAGGTCCCAAACTGCTCCATCGCCTGCGTCAGGGATGCGCCTTTGGGCAGCCGGACCAGCGTCAGCCCGGGCACCACGCCGTCGTACTGCTCCCGCACGGAAGCCCCCGGCACGATACGTCCGGAAATGGCCTCCCGCACGGCACGCGGTGTCTGCGGACCCACTACATCGGGACAGGTCACGGGCGGAGTATCCCGCTGAACGAAACGGACGAGCAATTCGCCTGGCTCGCCCAGGGACGTTCCGCCACCGCCGACGGCGTCCGATAAAGAAGTTGAGAATCCGTTGGCTGCTCCCAGGCTCACCTGGGCGCATACGATTAGCATGGAGCTAATCATCAGCAGCCGCCAGGCGCCGGGTCGCTCCTGAATCTGCTCTTTCATATGCCTATTTCCGTTCAACTGTGCCTAAGCCCGTACACGATCCGTACCTGGGAATCCCTCTCCTCCCCACCATCGTCATTTGCGAGGCGAGACTCCACTACCGCCGAGCCGCCGCGGCAATCTCCTCCATCGAGGCGATTGCTTCGTGCTCGGTCTCTTCCTGCAAAATGATCGTCGGTTTGACCAGGATCAGCAGAATCTTCTCGTCCTGGATTGAGCTGCGATTGGAGAACAGCCGGCCCAGAAGCGGGATCTTGCTCAGGATCGGGACTCCCACTTCCTTGTCCACCTTGGCCGTGAGCTTGTGACCGCCCAGCAGCAGCGTGCCTCGGTCAGGGACGCTGACGCGGGTCGCGACGTTGGAGGTCTCCGTCTCGGGGACGGTCACGGGCTGCGTGATCGTCGCCGGCGCCCCCACCGTCACATTCGGGTTCGGGGATGTCACCTGGAGCGTCCTGAGCCGCAGCAAATCGATCTGCTGGCTCACGATATTCAACAGGACGTACTTCTTGTCCTTGGTGATCGTCGGGGTGATGCTCAGGGTGCTGCCCACCTGCATGGAGTAGACGTTACTGGTGGCGCCCGATGCCGTGACACCGGCGCCGACCCCGCCGACCGTCGTCGCGGTCGTGTTCGTGTTCGGCAAGGCGAACGCCACCTGGTCCGAGATGGTGAAGGACGCGCCTTCGCCGCTCATGACCGTCACCTTCGGAGCCGACAGGGCCTTCGTATCGGTGCGTCCCTGCGTGGCGTTGAGCAGCGCGCTGACCTGCAGCTCGTCGAGAGCCGTACCCCAACCGCCGGTGACGCCGATGGCGGGATTGTCAGCCAGTCCGCCCAGGCTCCCGGGGACTCTCGTCGAGGTATCCGGCGCCCCTGAGACGATGGAACCCTGGTTCACCGTGATCACTCCCCATTTGCCGCCCGGCCGGTAACTGAAGTCCAGATCCAGTCCGATGGCCTCCATGAAATTCTGGCTCACGACGAGGAATCTGGCCTCGATGGACACCTCGTGTCCCAACGACTTGCGGAGCTGGTCCAGCAAGTCGGAAATCTGCTGATGCGCCTCCGGCGTATTGTAAACGGCCATCTTCATCGGCGTAGTCTGCGGGTACAGGGTGATCTGTCCCATCGCGGTCGCGTCCGTGGAGATGTCGATCCAGCTATTGGGATTGATGCTCTCCTCGATGAGCTGCCGCAAGCCGTAGGCCATACTGCCGCCGCCGCCCATCATGCCGCCGCCCATGCCACCATAGCCGCCGCCCATGCCACCGCCCATGCCGCCGCCGTAGCCGCCGCCCATGCCACCCATGCCGCCGCCCATGCCGCCCATCATTCCTCCCATGCCGCCCATGCCTCCCATGCCACCCATGCCACCCATCATTCCCATTCCACCCATGCCGCCCATCATGCCGCCGCCCATGCCGCCGCCCATCATGCCGCCGCCCATGCCGCCGCCCATGCCGCCGCCCATGCCGCCGCCCATGCCGCCGCCGTAGCTGGAGCCGCCGCCGGTGGTACCGTTGGTGCCGTTGCCGCCAATCATGTTGCTGTAGCTGGTGATGTTCGAACCACCGCCCATCATGCCCATGCCGCCCATCATGCCCATCATTTGGCCCATCATGGCATAATTGGCCTGCTGGCCGATAAGATCGCTGATGTCGTAGACACGGGTTTCCATCTTCCTCTGGGGCAGACCTGTCGTCGTGGCAATTGTGACAACCCCCTTATTGACCACATAGTCTACCGGGTTGGTCTGGTCCAGGGGGTCGGAAATCGCCTTGACGAGGTTGTCCAGGGCCGTGCCGAGCCTGATATTCGGCAGTCCGTCCATATTGACCGGACTGGTCGGCTCGATGTTGACGTTGTCCAGCAAATCCCGCCAGAGCACAACGATGTTCAGCGGCGGCACGACGGATTTCCGCAGCATTTCAATGGCCGCGCTCAGCGGCGTCTGCGCCGTAAGCAGCGAAAGATCGACCTCCGTCTCAAGCTGCCGGTAGACCTGCACGTTCAACGGATCCAACTGGTAGGGTTCCTCCGGCTTGCGCGTCGGCCGCTGCATGACCGAGCGCCAGTCCTTGGGATACGTGATCTCGTCGGCGTAAGGGATGGTCGACTCGTCGGCCCCCTGGAGCATCTCCGTCCGCTGCCGGGAGCTGAGCTGGTCCAGATCGATCTGCTTACGCATATAGACCATGTCCTGGACCATCTGCCGGAGCGTCAACGCCTCATCATTGAGCGAATCGATGGCCAACAAGCTGTCCAACTGGCCGAGCGCCGCTTCGTACTGCTGCTGCTTCCAGTAGGCCTTGGCCCGTTCCATCAGCTCGTTGATTCGGTTCGTGCGATCCGTTTCCGCTTGCGTCCGCAGATCGCTTTGGGCCTGGGCGGCCTCTTTGCGCTTCTGCTCGCCCAACTGCTTCTCCCGCTCGACCCGGGCTTCACGGATTCGCTCCACCGTCTGGTTGAGCCGCAGCGTGTGCTGCTTGTACAGATCCTCCCCCAGGTAGAATTGGGCTTCAGTCACGACGCGTTGGGCATCGGCGACACGATCCGTGGCCGCATCAAACTCCCCTTGCGCAATATCTCTCTGCGCTTGGGTGACGCTATCGTTGACAACCGCTTCCGTATGGCTGCGAATGATGTTCCTGCGGCGGCTGATCGCATCGATGGAGCCGCCCTGGTCCGGGACCGACGGCCCGTTGGCCAGGGCCGTGACACCCGGCTCGATGGGGGGCACCACGGTCGGTGGCGTCATCATCGGCGGGGCCTGGGGCACCGGCGTCATCGTCGCCGGTTCCACCGTCGCGGGCAACGTCGTTGCGGAAGGCGGGGGCGTCGGTTGCGCCGGCGGCTGGGCCGCCTGCAATCGGTCGATCGTGGCGATGTAATCCTCGGGGCGTCGGCCCTCGGCCGCCCGGAACAGACCGCTCCTGGCTACTTCCACGAACCCCTGACGGGCCGCCGTCAATTCGCCCTGCGAATAGAGTTCCAGACTGCGCGCGTAGAGCTCCGCAATACGATCCACTTCGCTCTGCGACGACCCGGCGGGAGCAGCCTGCGCATTGGGATCCGCCGGCGTGTTGGTCAGGGCCGTCACTCCCACGGCGGCCGGGACCTGACCTTGCGGCGGCTTTGACACAGGCGCAGTGGTTGAGCCGCCCATGGCGCCGGCGTTACCGACGGCACTACTGGCGGTGATCTTGCTCGCAGGAGGCGAGTCGGTCTTGCCGACCGCCAGCGCGCGCTTCTGCTCTGTAGCCGCCGCAGTGGCTTTGTCCAGGAGCGACTGGAGCTTGCGCTGCTCGACCAGGTCCAGGTAGGCCTTATGTTCCAGGGCCATCTGGAAAGACTTCTCCGCCTGGTCGTAGGAGCCGCGATCATACTGCTCCTGCCCCGTGCGCATTAAGTACTGACCCAGATGACGCATCGTGGCGTCATCACTGCTTTGCGCCGCCTGCGACCATGTCACCGACAGGAGTGCCGTGGCACTCAGCAATACCGATGCGAGGACTGTGGAAACGATCCCCTCACGTGCAGACTTAGCGTACACACTTGGCCTGTCCAAACCCTAACCTCCTGCCTATAATATGATCACCCTCTTGCGGTAAACCGTTAGTAGTTGCTGGCTATGTACGACCTCCAATAGAAGGACGAGGACAGAGTTATGAGTCTAATCTATTAAAATGGCGAATTTTTTGCAAGAGAAAAATTGTTGCCCAGCTTCGTTGGCCGATAATATCCCGCAGGCCTCCTGTGAAGGCTGGGATTCCTGCGAGAGACAAGGGAAATTGGTTGGGTAAAAATGGACGACGTGAAAGACATGGTCAACAGGAGCAATCACACCGGCGAAGGACCTGCCACGGGGGTCGCGGACGCCCTCATCTTGGCGGTCGAGACCTCGAGCCGGGTCGGCTCAGCGGCATTGGCCCTGGGACCGGGGCTAGTTGAGGAAGTCCGGTTTTCCGGTCCCATGCAGCACAGTGCGGAGCTTTTCCCTACCATCGACGGGCTTTTGAGGCGACATCGGTACACTCCGGCCGATGTCGATCAGATCCACATCGCCCTCGGGCCGGGCAGCTTCACGGGTCTCCGCATCGCGGTGACGATGGCCAAGGCGATGAGCTTGGCGAGCGCCGTTCGAATCGTCACGGTGGACTCGCTCGACGTTGTCGCCGCCAACGTATCCGATGTTCCCGGCCGGCAGATCGATACTCCGGACGGGAAGATCTCCGTCCCTGACAGGATTGTCGCCTTGTTCGACGCCAAAAGGGGTCAGTTCTACGCAAGCGTCTACCGGCGGGTCACGCCAGGCCCCCAGGGGTCCCGGCGCGACAATGCGGAAGACCCCGGCTATCGTATCCCCGCCCCCCATAACGGGTTATGGCAGAAGAGCGCTCTGGACCGCCTGATGACGGTCCAGGACATCATCGAGGATTTCGCGGCACCTGGCCCGATCGCCCTGCTGGGCGACGGCCTCTTCTACCACCGGGACAAGTTCGCGGCGGATCGAACCCTGGTCCTGCCCGAGCGGTATTGGAGTCCCCACGCGGCCAACGTCCACCGGCTCGGCTATCAAAAAGCCCTTGCCGGCCGGTTCGACGATCCTTTGGCCCTGACCCCTTTCTACCTGCGCGGCCCGGAGGTCACCCTCAGGAAAAGACCCTGAGAGATGCGTCGATCCCCTGATCGCGTAACCGCCGCGGCTAAAATATTTTGGGATATCTATTTCCATATCCGGCATCTTTTGATATACGATGGGATAGACGACGGTCATTCGGTAGAGAATCCGCCTACGCGGTACTGCCTCAGACCGGTGTAGCCGGTATGCCGTCTATAGCGTATCACCCCTAAGGAAAGGAAGGTAAATGAACATCTATGTAGGGAACCTCACCCCTGACACGACCGAAGATGAAGTGCGCGAGGCCTTCGCATCGTACGGAGAAATCACGACGATCAAGATCATTCGCGACGGCGCCACGGGCGAATCCAGAGGATTCGGCTTCGTAGAGATGGCGTCGGAGGATCAGGCCAAGGCGGCAATCACCGAGATGAACGGCAAAGAGCTCAAGGGCAATCAACTCCACGTCGAGGCCGGCCGGGCCAAGGCGGCTCCCACGGGTTTCGGCGGCGGTGGCGGCGGCAGGCGGCCGGGCGGCTCGGATCGTCCTCGTAGCGGCGGCGGCGGTCGGCCCGGCGGGCGCTTCGGCGGGCGGCCCGGTGGCGGCGGCGGCCGGGGCGGAGATCGTGGTGGAGACCGAGGGCCGGACCGCGGCAGACCTCACTACTAACACGTATCGACTGACGAGCGAACGAAAGAAGGTTAGAAGGTAGGACAGTAAGAGGAAAGTTCCTACCTTCTTTCCTTCTTATTTTTTCAGATTGCCTGCCGTGTGACGTTCTCTTGCGACGCCGGAAGAGCCGCTCAGCGAGGGTCTTCTATGGATAGGAAAAGTGCTGGGCTGGTGATGTATCGGACGTGTGAGGGACAGGTGGAAGTCTTCCTCATCCATCCGGGCGGGCCGTTCTGGGTCAGGAAGGAGCAGGGCGCTTGGTCCATCCCCAAGGGTGAATTTATGGACGAGGACCCACTTGAGGCAGCCCAACGTGAATTCCAGGAAGAGACGGGCTTCGCCGCCTCCGGCGCTTTCAAGCCCCTGGACCCCATCCAGCAAGCCGGCGGCAAGATCGTCCACGCCTGGGCCGTCGAGGGCGATTGCGACGCCGAGGCGATCAAGAGCAACACCTTCACAATGGAATGGCCACCCCACTCCGGCCGACAGGGCACTTTCCCCGAAGCCGACCGCGCCGGCTGGTTCCCCTTGCCCCAAGCCAGAGACAAGATCCTCAAGAGCCAGCGGCCCCTGCTCGATCAGTTCGAGCGGACGCTCCGCCCGCAGACGACGTGACCGCCCTACGGATGGCGGGGTCCCCGCAGCCACGCCTCGACGGCGGCCGGGTCGCTGATGGCCCCGGCGGGCCGGGGATGCTTGTCGTCAAACACGCACAGCACCTCGTAGGTCTCGGGGGTAATAAAGCTCTCGTCGATCCTCCCCTCTTCTCGCGGCACCGCATTGTCCTTGAGGCCCAGGTGCTTGACGAAGAAAGTGTAGGCCCCCTGCCGTTTGGATGGCCCGTAGTCGTGGCCCTCCTGGGCCAAGTGGAGGTTCTCCACCGCGTTTTCTGCCCCGTATGCGTGGTACACGCTCTTGATGTAGGGAAATTCGACCAGCGGCGTGTTCTCGGTCCAATCCTTGCCGTCGGAGATCACCAGCATCGGCTGGGGCGCATGCATGAGCGGCGATCTCAACGTTGCAGGTGTCGTGGCGGTCGCTGACGTGGATGGGCATGCCGCTCTCGCAGACGCAGCCGCCGAAGAAGTGCGCGGATACCTGCCCCACGGGGATAGAGACGGTCACCCGCTCATCGGCCGCCGCCAATAGAAAGCTCTGCGTGCCGCCGCCGGAGGCGCCGGTGATGCCGATGCGTGTGGGATCCACCTGGGGCAGCGAGCAGAGGAAATCGACCGCCCGCATGCTGTCCCACAGTTGTACGCTCATGGCCCTCGGCCCCGTGTGCGGGTACTGGCTGGCTTCATTGACTCCGGTCATGTCATACGCAAAAACCACGGCCCCCATGCGAGCCAGCACGGCGCAGATCCTCTGGGTGTCGCCGCCGAACCGCCCGCCCGTCTTGTTGACGGCGAAGGGCGTGCTGGTGCCCGTGCAATGCCCATGCGTCACGAGGATGCCGGGAGATTGACCGGATGGCGGTGGCGAAGTCGGCTGGTAGAGGTTGCCCGTGACGAAGAAGCCCGGCAGACTCTCGAACGCCACGTTCTGGACCGTGTAGCCCTCGTGCCTGCGCGCGTCGCGAAGGATGGGATTGAGAGCGGTCCTGGGCGGCAAAGGCATCAGGCCGGTCCCGCGCAGGATTCCCTCGCGAATGGCCGCAGCCCGCTTCTCCCACGAGGCGCGGTCCGACCAGGTCTTCGCATATTCCGCCAGCCTCTTCTTCGCCGTCTCCTCGCTCCAGGCATTTCCCTGACGGAGCAAGGCATGATCCATGATGAACTTCACCACAGGAGCCGGATCGTCGAGTCCGTGCGGGTGGTGCCCGATGCCGGGCTTGTGGATGACCCGAATCTCGCCGCCCAGCTTCTTGTAGCGCGTCTCGACAACAGCGGTGTTCTCGGCCGCCGGCACCACGTCGTCGGCGTCGCCCACCACGTGAATGAGGGCGACTTTGGCCTTCGCCAGCGGCCCCAGCACATCGATGGGATTGCCCCGATAAGCCAGTGCCTCGGCCTCATCTTGGAAGCCATAGTCCTTGAGCAGCTCCTTCCAGTCACCGGGACTGCCCGAGCCTTTGCCCCTGCCGCCCGGCCAGCTCTTGAAGTCGCACACCGGCGCGTCGCCGTAGATCACCGCGACCTTGTCGGGGTTCTCCGATGCCCAACGGTACGCATACAATCCGCCGCGGCTAATCCCGATAAGTACCGCTTTCTTCGCCAACCCGCGGCTCTGAAGCACCTCGTAGAAGGCGTTGAAATGCTGGATGGCAGCGGGACTGCCAAACGTGTTGCCGACGACGAGGTGCACGTGGTGAAGCCCCTTCGCCAGTAGCGCGGGGGCCGCACATCGTTCGGTGAAGGCATCGGGGAACTCCATGCACCAGGACCAGGGCTTGCCGGGCAGCGCCTGCTTCGGCTCAACCACCCAAGCCGGGCAGCCGTCCACCGTGAAGGTACGCCGCGTGTAGCCGTGCCAGGTATCGACCTTCTCATCGGCGGCACGCACAAAGCAGGAAAGGGCAAGAACCAGAAACAGTGAGGCCAAAGGACTGGTGAGTCTCATCAATAGTTCCTTTGAGGTTGAGATGCGGCATTGGGCTTGATGTCCTTGCCGAGGATAAAGATCGATTTCGTGGGAGGCACGGTCAGTCTGACCTTGGTCACGTCGCAGCCGGCTTCCACCTCCGGGGTAGACTCCGCCGGCACGATCTGGCCCGTATGCGGGTCCCAGGCTTCCAGCTCCATCCGCCCGCGCAACTTGGCGTGCGTATCGATGGGTTTGCCGCCGATATTGGCGAACAAGTAGACATGCGTCCCATCATTGACCTTGTGGATGTACCGCAGCACATCTTGGCTTTCGTACTCGACATCGTAGACGCCGGGAGCGATGTCCAGTGCCTCCCGCAATGTCGCGGCATTGAGGGCCTTCAGACGACTGGCCATCCCGCCGTTGGCGTTCTTCGTGACACCAACTTGGGTCCCGAACATCGCTTCTATCGTCCGCGTGACATCCCGGTCATGCCCGAATTCCGCCGATTTGTTGGGCAGCCGGCCGGTGGCAATCACCTTGCCTCCCCCCTCGTAGAACTCCGCGATCTTTTTCAGACTGCTCCAGCGAATCGTCTTGTGACCGGGCAGGACCAAGACCTTGAATCGCTCGGCGTGAATCCGGTTCGGCAGGACGAGCTCGTCCCCTTGCACCTTGCAGGCCTCGTCCAGCACCTCGGGATGAAGGAAGGCATAGTCCCGCCCCGCTCCCGCGATGAGCACCTCGCCCACGTCCAGGTAGTCCGCCTCCGGCACGTCCACGCCGCCTTGGTAGAAGCCGAGCGGACCATCCAAATGGTGACTGCCCTGGAGCGTCGCGATGGGATAGAGCACCGCGATATCGCACACGTGCCGGCCGTCGTTTTGGAGCAGGACGTTGAGCCGGGCAATGTACGTGTTGAATTCCGGGAGCCCCTTGGCATAAATCGGACTGCGATAGGAAAGCTCCGGCTTGAACGTCACGTGCGTGTCGTCGTACCAGACCGCGTGCGGGATCAGAATGTTGATGCCCTTGGTGTACTGCTCCATCGCCACGGCGTACATGCTGTCCCAGGACAGGTCGCCCATAGCCCCATACGTCTCGGACATCACGAGCGTCTTGTCCCAGTTGTACGCCGAGGAGCTGATGATTTTGTAGACCCTCTCCGCAGGCCGGTCGCCGCCGATTTTGTCCACGCCGGGAATCGCCTGATACTGGAAGCACTTCATCAGGTCTCCCGAGACGCTGACGGGGTTGACGACCTCTTCCTGATCCTGGTGGCCCGTCGCGGCGATCCCATGCCTGCCGCACCAGTCCTGGATTCGCCGGGGGAAGCCCGACGCATACAGTTCCGCCCGAAAACCGAACAGATAGTTCCTCGCGGCTTCGGTCTGGGGCCCGATGTCGTACCACAGAGCGGGATAATAGGGCCTTGGATCGAAGCCGTGCCTCCGCTCGAATTTCTCGTTGAACTGGTCCGTCCAGGTCCGTCCCTCGCCCCGATAGAGCGTCGGCTCATCATAGAATGCGGAGTCGATGGTCGTGCCGAAGTAGTCTTTGAATCGGTCATAGTACGCTTGGTGGGTCATCCCGATGAACTTGTCCACCGCCTCCGGGTCGAGATAATCGCAGCAGGGGTAGCCGTCTTTGACGCACGTGAAGAACATGATCTTCCACGTCCCCGATGGGACCTGCCACCCAATCCGGTGATCCCGCACCTGCCCCGTGATGTCCACCCGTTCCAGAGTCGCCGTGTTCATCGCCACAGCACTCATCAGAGTTCCCGCAGGGACCGCCTTCTCATATACCGCCGGTCCCGCCACGGCCTCCTCGTGCTTGTCCAACCGCTTGAGGGTCGCTTCGGGGTACTTGCGGGCGAACAGGCTGACCTCCCGCGAATTCGGCGCGCCAGCGGAGCCGCTGGGGAAGCCGTATTCATCGTAGAGCGACATGGTCATGCCCCGCTGACGGGCCTCTGCCAAGGCTTGACCGTAGAGAGCGAAGTACTCCTCACCCAGATACTCCGGACGAAAGCCCTTTCCGAAGGGAAGAATCCCAAACCCCCCGTACTTGCTGAGGTCGCACGATTTCTCCATCTGCTCATGGATGCCGACGGCCGTCACCTCCGTGTTGTTCCAGAACCAAAGAGACCGGGGCCGGTACTTTATCGGTGGGTCCGCAAAGTCACTCCGCATATCGGCACGCGCCGTGACACCAGACCACGGAATCGAGAACCACAGGAACCACAAGACACGTTTGTCCATCTGCTCACACATCCTCTAAGCTCGACTTCTGCCAATTTTGGAGGGTCAGGCGGCTTGACTGAGCCGGTCGAGCATCCAGGTCCTGATCTTGGGGGATAGTTTTTGAAACACCTTGTGATACGAAGGCTCTTGAAACAGGGTCTCTTGCCAGAAGAGGCGGCGAACCGTGGCCATCGCATCCGTGAAGGTAGGCTCCTCCTTGACGTACCAGGGGGTTTGGCGGAGGCAAATACGATGAGACTTGACGTGCTCCGCCTAGATCAGACAAATCACACGGAACAGGCCCAACAGACACGGTGCCGTACGGAGCACCGACGGGGCGACGTGTTGTCGGGTCGTCTCAAAGCCCAGGTGAGCCCGCACCTCCTGAAACGTCGTCTCGATCGGCCATCGGGCCGTGAACCAACCGACCATCTGCTGGCCCGTGAGCAAAGGATCAGTGGTGTAGAAGTATTCATCTCGATGGGTGCCCTGGAGGTCCCGAACGAAAACCCATCGAATCGGCACGACTCCCGCGCCCGCTTTGTACCAGAGGCCGGTCTCCGTGGCCAATTGCACGCGCCGATTCCCGCCTCCATACCAAGGGATCGTGGCGGGCGTCAGGACGCCACGGTCCACCCCCTGCTGGGGGGTGGGGAGTTTGCGGCCCTTGCTGGGCGGGCGTCCGTTTCGCCGGCGTCGCTTGGGGACCGGGGCATACAGACGGGCATCCCCATGAAACCGGCTCACCCGCGTGGCATGACGACGATGGCGATGGCAGAACCGGGCCAACTCGTGCGAGGCATAGCCGCCATCACCCAGGAACACGAACTTTCGCTCGGGAAACCAGTGGATCAGCACCGCCATCAACTGGCGTGCCAAGTCTGGGGCGGTTTTATGCCGCCGGTTCTCCGCCTGATTCAACGCCTCCGGACGATACCGAGCGACCAGGACGGGCAAGGCCCAGCGCCGCCAGGTAAAGGGGGACGGGACCGAGATCGCCAGAACGATCCAGCGGTGCCCCCAGCGAAAGACCACGTGCTTATGAGCCGACCGCACCGCGTCCTGATGACAGCCCTTGCCGTAGACGCACTTGCCCCGATGCGGGGCGGTGGTGTCGTCCATCGGAACCAGCACGGGTTCCTCCAGCGGGATCGTGGAGAGAATGGCCTGGGTCAGGACTTTTCCCAAGGGCCACAACGACCACGACGCCCGCGAGAAAACCCGGTGATAGGTACTGGGATGAGCATCCGGCCCGAGTGCAGTTGGCGAACGATGTGGCCAATGCCATCTCGCGGCAGGTGACGCTGAGCACGGATATGGATGTTCTGGACTTCGGTTGTGGCACGGGACTTCTGACCCTTCGGTTGACGCCGCTGGTCAAGTCCATCACTGGTGTGGACAGCTCACGCGGGATGCTGAATGTCCTTGACGCCAAGATCGCCAGGCAGAACCTGGCCAACGTGCGGACGCTGCTCCTCGACTTGGAGGCGGGCGATGTTCTCGCCGATAAGTACGATCTGGTCGTGAGCAACATGACGCTGCACCATATTCCTGATGACGGGCCGCCGGAGAAACGCAGGATGACGGTCTCATTGTCGAGAGGAAGCATCGGGGTTGCTTGGCTTTGGCTGTTCGTGTCGCGGGCATCTTGCCCTCGAATCGCGGGCAGGATGCCCGCGACACGCAAGGGCGGGACGCCCTCGCTACGAAGGAGACCATCGCCAATCCTTCGGCAAGCTCAGGAGAGGCGCTGCGCTTGACGCTGCCACCCGGAGAGTGTTCACCTTCTTGACGGTTTCTCAGATGATTACAGAAGCAATAAGGGAATACGTGTCGAATGAGTGCAATAGTAGCAAGAATGCCTTTGGTCCGGCGTTCTTCGAGGAGCATTTGTCGGTTGTGGCGGAGTATGCCACGGAGTTGGGGAAGGCGTTCGGGGCGGATTTGGAGATCATTCAATTGGCGGCCTGGCTGCATGACATTTCCGCCGTTCAGGATTTTGCGGCTCTGCCCAGACACCCTGCCTTGGGTGCGGAGATCACTCGAAAGCTACTGCAAGAGAAGGACTATCCATCTGAACGGATCGAGCGTGTGGCGAAGTGCATTGCTTCGCATTCGACGCCGGTGCAGATCGGCAACGGACCGCTTGAAGAAGTGTACGTGTCGAACGCCGATGCGATGTCGCAGATCGTCAAGCCCGCCTACTGGTTCTACTATGTGTTCCAGGTCCGCCAGTTCAGCTTCGCAGAAGGCTGGGACTGGCTCCGCCAGCGAGTGGAGAGCAACTGGGCGGCGCTGATCCCGCCGGCCAAGGAGATCATTGAGAACGAATATCGCTTAGTGAGAGAGACTCTCGTGCTATAGCCGATGGTCAGTGCTTTTTGCCGATCTCGTGCTGCAACATGGCTTCGTAAAGCGACAACTGGATGTCCAGGATCTGGTCGAGCGTGACTTCGCAGTTGCCCCGGATGCCGTGCGGGCATTCGAACGTGAAGCTGCCTGCCCCGCAGACGTGGTAGAGGGCACTGGTGAGATTGAAGGAATCCGGGTTCTTGCCGCCTTCGGGACGCACCTCGAAGAGTCCGCCGAAAGGCAGTTGCCGCTCGCTGAGAAGGGCGTAACACTCCTTGGCCAGGGATCGGATATCTTGCTGGATTTCGGTCGTGACGTAGGCCGGCCGCAGGGCGGCGGGCTTCGATTCGTGGCTATGGAGCGAGACGGCCAGGTCCGGGCCTTCTTCGCGGGCGACCTTGAGAAGGGCGGCGGACTCCGGCCCCATCGGAGCGAAGAACTCGTCGTGCATCGGATTGATGCCGCGATCGTTGAAATAGCAGCCGAGGAAACGGACGTTGTCGCCCACCATCGGATGCTGCCGTTTGCACTGGGGCCAGTCGCAGAACGTGTCGTCCGTCCAGGTGCCCTGGCCCCAGAACCGCAGGTCGTCGTCGCCCATGCCGGTGAGGGACCGAGGCTCGAAGCGGGCCGTGCCGTCCGGGTTGCCCGCCGGGAGGATTAGGAGCCGGCACTGGCCGCCGAGTTGCCGCAGCTTCTCCTGGCTTTTGCCACGCAGGTCCTTGCCGGTCTCCATGATCTGGACCAGGTTGACCAGGCCGGTGAGACCTTCGACTTCATGGCCGTGTACGGGGCCGAGGAACAGAATGACGGGCTTCTTCCTCGCGGCTTTGTCCATGTAGGCGGCGGGGTCCTGCCCGCCTATCGCTGAGTTGAAGTTCGCCTTGTGGGCGACGGTCTCCCTGTCGCCATAAGTGACCATGTAAATCGGTCTGCCGCCCGGCGTTGTGGCGAGGACGGTCAGCCTGCCTTGCTCCAGGTGCTCGAAGCGAGAGGCCAACCCTTTCACGTCCCCGATCCAGAAGTCCGGCAACGGATGGTCGGGAATCCTGGCTTTCGCCTGCGCATAGGTCATGTGGTCCACACGATTCGTGGCTTTATCCGTCTGTGCGAAGCCTGTCGAAAGCACTATCGAAATGAGTATGATGACTATTTTGAGCGTCTGCTTGTCCATCTTCGTCTCCTGAGCACGGTCAAACAAGTTTGGCCGTGCCACCCGGCGTCGCGAGAATTATCAACCCAGCAGCTTCTTCTCCCACCACTTGAGGTATTCCTCATCGGACACATTCGGCGACAGGCCTCTCTGTTCCATTTGCTTTTTGTACGATTCGGTCATGTCGTTCTGCCAATAGGCGACCACCTTCGGGTCTTCGGGCTGCTCGCCCCGGTCGCCGGTTGTCTTGATCCAGTCGTCCAGTTTCCGGCTGTGCTCGCGAAGAACGCCTCGGAGCTTGCGATCATCGGCCAGATTGTGCAGCTCGTGGGGATCGTTTTGCAGGTCGTACAGCTCTTCTTTCGGCCGGGTCGGGGCCATGAACAGTGCTTGCTCCGGCGTGAGCTTGCCCTCTTTATGCAGGACCTGCATCAACGTCAGCATCGGGTATTGGAGCTTCTTGTAGGCGTTGAACTGCGTGTACGGCCGGTCGGGGTAGTAGTTGCGGATGTACTTGTACCGCTTCGACCGCACGCAGCGGATGCGGTCCACCGTCCCGTCACAGCGGTCCCGGGCTGCGAAGATGTAATCTTGCTTCCTTTTTCCGGTGCCGAGGAAGCTGTGCCCCTGCATGTGCTGGGGCGGCTCGGCACCGGCGGCTTGGAGGCAGGTCGGCGCCAAATCGATCGAACTGATGAAGTCGTCCACGACTGTGCCGGGCTGGATATGCCCCGGCCAGCGGACAATTACTGGAATGCGAATTCCCTCGTCGTAGAGCCACTGCTTGCCGCGAACGTGCGGCCGGCCGTGGTCGCCGAAATAGACCACGATGGTGTTGTCGGCCGCGCCTTCCTTTTCGAGCCATTGCAGGGCGACGCCGATTTGCGTGTCGAGGAGCTGGATGGATTCGAGGTAGTCGGCCCAGTCCCGCCGGGCGATGGGGTGGTCGGGGTAGTAGGGTGGCAGCGTGACTTTGCCGGGATCGATGGGGTTCTTCTTGTCCCGCTGGAAGGCGCGGTGCGTATAGTTGAAGTTGATCTGGGCGAAAAAGGGTTGCCCCGGCTGCCGCTGCGACCAGTCGGTGCCGTCAAACGGTCGAGTCATGTACATGAAGTTCCAGTCGGTCTTGCCTTCCTGCTTGTAGTTGAGCCCGGCACAGTTGCACCGGAAATAGCCCGCATGCCGGAAGTACTCGGTGACCAGCATGACGGGGTTCGGGAGCAGGTAGCCGTCGTCGCGATGGCTGCGGTGATTGTGGGCGCCGATGCTCGTCTGGTACATCCCCGTCATGATCGCCGAGCGGGACGCGGAACAGACCGGGCCGGTGACGAACGCGCTCGTGTACCTGGCCCCTTCGCCGGCGAGCTTGTCCAGGTTCGGGGTCTTGACGAGCGGATTGCCGTAACAGCCCAAGTCGGGCGACGTGTCCTCCGAGATTAGCCAGAGGATATTGGGACGGCCCTGGGCCTGTAGCATCCGTGCGTGAGCGGCATTGGGTGAAGCTTGCTTGCGGTCTGTCGAGCATCCGGCCAGCAGTGCCGCTGTCCCACAGCCGACCGTTTTCAGAAAGTCCCGGCGTTTCATCCGTGTGCCCCCTTGGGATTGACTATTTGCTATTTACGATTAACCATAGCATGAGCATCTTGCCCATGAACAACACGGCCAAAGCCTGCCCCGAGCGAAGCCGAGGGGATGGCCGTGCTACTATGCGAGCGAGCCGACGAGATCGGCGAGCCGCGCCACATTGTGCCGGACGCAGTACGCTTCGATGCCGTCGATGATCCGGACCGCAGAATCGGGCTGAATGAAACTGGCAGTGCCGACCGCCACGGCCGAGGCGCCCGCGATGAGGAACTCGATGGCGTCCGAGGCCGTGCGAATCCCGCCGAGGCCGAGGATAGGAATGCCCGCTTTCTTCGCGACCTCGTTGTAGACCTTGTTCACGAGATAGACGGCGATGGGCTTGACCGCCGGCCCGGACAGGCCGCCCGTGCGATTGGCCAGCACGGGCCTGCGCGTCTCGATGTCGATGACCATCGCCGTGAAGGTGTTGATAAGGCTCAGGGCGTTCGCCCCGGCCTCGACCGCCGCACGGGCGATGACGCTGATATCCGTCACCGCCGGTGCGAGCTTGACGCTGAGAATCCTGTCGCCGGCGGCCTTGCGGACGGCCGACGTGATCTCCTTGACTTGCTCGGGGTCGCGTCCAAAGCTGATGCCGCCTTTGGCCACGTTCGGGCAACTGATATTCAGCTCGAAGCCGGCAATCGCCTTTTCGGACGCCAGCCGCTCGACCACGGCCACGTAGTCATCGATCCGCTCGCCCGCGACATTCACAAACACCGGCACGGACATCCGGGCAATGACGGGCAGCTTCTCGGCGACGAAGCGCTCCAGCCCTACGTTGGCCAAACCGATAGCGTTGAGCATCCCGGCGTCCGTCTCGACGATTCGCGGCGCGGGATTGCCTTTGCGCGGCTGGAGCGTGATGCTCTTGGTGATGAAACCGCCCAGCCGGTTGACGTCCATGAAGTCCGCCAGCTCATCGCCGTAGCCGCACGTCCCCGACGCCGTAAAGACCGGGTTCGCCAGCCGCCGCCCTGCAAAGTCCACCGAAATGTCAACTTCTCTCTTCTTCGCCATGCTCCAGTGCTTCGAGTATCCGGGCCTCGTCCACGGTCGGACTGGCTAGCCCCTCTTTGATAGCTCTGGCCAACCCTACTTCTTCAACGACCTGGATTGGTGGGTCAAAAACCACGGTTCGCGAGTCGAAGACGGGGCCGTCCTGGCAGCAGAGCTTGTAGACTGTCTCGTTCGAGCCTTCGACCCGGCACTCGACGGCGCAGCTTTGGCAGACGCCGATGCCGCAGGCCATCCGCCGCTCCATGCTGACTTGGCAGTCGATGTTCCGCTGCGCCGCGAGCTTCGCGGTGGCCGCCAGCATGGGCTCCGGGCCGCACGCGTAAATGACGGTTCCCTCCGCCGACCAGTTTCGCTGCTCATCCAGCCATTGAGCGAGCCGCTCGGTGACGAAACCCCTGTACCCTGCGGAGCCATCGTCCGTGGCCACGGCCGAGGGAATCCCCAGTCGCGCCAACGCCGGCACAAAGGAATCGACACGCTCCGGCATCTCCTCGAATTGGCCTTCGAACGGCAGCGCTTGGGCGGTCTTGGCGCCGATGAAGGCAATGACGTTCGTGCCGGGATACTCGGCCTTGAGGAGCTTGGCGAGGCAGCGGATCGGCGGGGCGCCCATGCCGCCCACGACCAGCAAGGCCAGGCGCTTGCCTGGCGGCACCGAGAATCCGTTGCCCAGCGGCCCGAGGAAGCTGAGCGAATCACCACGGCTGAGCGTAGTCAATCGCACCGACGCCGGTCCCAGCACGCAGTAGAGAAGCTCGGCGGTGGTTCTGTCCGGACCGGCCGTCACATCGGCAAAGCTGAAGGGCCGGCGCAGCAGGATATTTCGCCTGGAGGCGTCGCGCAGGTCCGGCGCGATCAAGTCCTCCGCGGGCAGGCCCAGGTGCGAGACATCCACCTGCACGAACTGCCCCGGCTGGAACTCCGCGAACGCCGCCGCACCGGCACCGGTGAACTCCAGGTCTATTGTCCAGAAGCACTCGCGGATGCGCCGATTGGACGTGACCGTCGCCGTGAACACGCCTTTGGACTTGTTATTCACCATGCGTACGCTGAATCATAATTTGTAAATTGTAAATCGTAAATTTCAAAGCAGGTCCTCGTAGACCCAGACACCGTCCACGACCTTGCAGACGTGTACGGCGGATTTGTCCTTGTAGGCGGGGCGGCTGCGCGGATAGGCGGCTTCTACCGCCTTCTTGACGGCATCGACGGCTTCGGCCCGGACCAGTGCGCCCGAGGCGCCTTTGTCGCCGCCTCCCAGCATTCGCTCGCCGAGCACGCCCGGCACGGTGCGAACGGCGTCGCACATTGTCTCCAGCTCCGGCCCGGAGATCTTATAGTCGTCGCGCAGGCCGAGGCCATCCTGCCGGAAGATCTCGCCGACGGTCTCGATCTTGCCGGCCCGCCAGGCTTCCATCATCTTGTAGAATCGTTGCTGCGCGTGGTAGATGTAGTTGAGCCGGTCGCAGTGGTTGGGGTGGCCGGAGCCGAACTGGTCCATGATCTTGTGGTAGAGGGCCTCGTCTTTGATGTCGGCCAGACAGGTGATCTTGAAGCCGGCCTTTTGGAGGATGCCGACCAGCTCTTCACACTCCCGCCGGCGCACCGCGTAGGTTGATTTCTCCAGGCCCGGCCGGTCCGTGCCCGTGTCGAGGACGACGATGCGAAAGTCCGTCGCCCCTTTGCCGATGGGCACGTACTCAATGGAGCGGTCCTTCGGGTTGTAATAGGTCCCCATGCCCTCTTTGGCGAACAGGACCATCGTTTGATCGAGCTTGCCGCAAGGCGAGCCGATGTAGTCGTTCTCGACCGCCTGGGCCAGATCGACGATCTGCACCTTCTTCTCGACCTCAATACCATTCACATCGAAGAGCGACAGGATGAGGTTGACGCACAGCGACGCCGAGCGGCTCATGCCGCCGCCGGGGATATTGCCGAACAGGACGCCGTCGATGCCCTGTTTGAGCCTGAACCCTTCACGCTTGAGGATGTAGTCGATCCCATAGGGGAACCGGCCCCAGGTCTCGGCGACGGCCGCCGACTTGGGCGCCGGGACCTTGCCGATGGTATACTCAATCCGGCCGTCCTTCGGGAAGTTGCCGCTGAAGAGCCGGACCTTGTTCGTGCCGTTGGGCTTGTAGGCGAGCCAGATGAATCGATCCGTCCCCACGCCGAACAGCTCCGTGCCATTGTAATCGCCGTGCTCGACGCCCAGGCAGAACCGCGACGAGGTCCGCCGCATCTTGCCGCCGGCGATGCCGATCTTGTTTTCCTTCGCCAACTGCCGGAGCTTCTCCACCGCTGTTTGGTCTTCCCTTGCCAACTCCATCCCGACCTCTGCACAAAAGGGTTTCTCATTCGCATGCACTATGACGACGCTGCTGACTATAGTGCATGCGGGGCGAGCTATCAAGACTCAAATCGAGGTGCAGGGCCGTTCCTGCGCGAGCGTCTGGGCCGGTCACGAGATTCTTGGCACGGTTCAAGTCAGGGTGACAGCGGATGACCGGTCAGCCCCTTGGCGGGGCTCTTGCCGCACGGTTGCAGGAGGCGGTTCAGTGGGGTAGGCGGATGGGAGTTCTCGTACCGGCGGCGCTTTTGCGTCGTAACCTGTAGCGCCACCCGATCCTCATGCGGTTCATGGCCGGAAAGACCTTACACCGGCCATCAGCGGAACGCTCCGCGGCTGATGAGGAGGGTGGCCGCCTCGCTGCGGATTCTTTGAGTGAGGCAGTCGGTCTCGTCCATCCATGGCCGGTCCGTTGTGTTTCCGGCCATGAACCGCCCAACCGCTCGGCCGGGTTCGAAGGTTCGACGCCCAGAGCCCCCTGCGATCTGGAACCGGGACGATTCGCCCCCCTGAACCGCCATCTTCTCCGCAGGCATTCCGGTGACCCTTTCCCTCCGGTGTTACCCTCGCTTGAACCAAGCCAGATTCTTCCGCGTTCCTATTGACCCTCCCGCAGGAAGGGGTTAGAATCCCGGTCACGTGTGAAGGAGAATTCGATGCAGGCGGCAGTCAGCTTCCATAACATGCGCCACCCCGGCCGAGAGGGCCGAAGCCCAGATCAACGCCTTCCTGGCCCATCTGACCGTCAAGGAGAAGTGTCCTCAACCGTGGACCTTCCGGGGTTCGCAGCCCGGTGGACGGGCTTTGACAGGGAGGTTCTTATGCCGATCCGCATAACATGCCCAAATAAATGCCTGAACGGTCGGCAAGTCATTGAATCGACAGGCCTTATGGCACCTTCGGCAGCAGATCCGAAGGTGTCTTATACGGGCACAAAAACCCAATTCCGCATCTTATGCGGTTCAATCTAATTATTGTTAGACCTTTCTTGGACCGCTTATGCCATCGCCAAACAAAGAAAAGTCCGTCCCAGTTACTCCGCCAAATTACGAAACTCTGTCGGGTTGGTGGGATACGTGGTCTCAAGGGCGTCCGGAACTCCTCGACTTTTGGGCGCGGGGTAACTTCACTCGGCGGCTTCTTGATCGGAAAGCAAATCGACGCGCTGGGTGCATTGTGCGAGTGCAGTACATCGATGAAATGGACCTTGCGCTGCGCCGTCTCGCACTTCTTGGAATAGAGGTTGATTTCGCATGGGCTGGCCCCGTCAGTCCGCCGGAGTTGGTAATGGCCCCGCAGCATATCGCCTATGAAGATGCTGGCGGGTGGGGATACTCAACTTGTAGCGGTGACGAAATTGATGATGGAAGCGGTAAGTGGGAATGGTGTCCGACGTTTGGCTTTGCATCTCTACTGCCAGATACCGTAACAGATTGGATGGCTACAGATGCCGCTGATTTCTTTAAGGCGGGTCAAATGATGGTTTACCCGATGGAGAATATTGGGCTACGTGAAACTCCAGCCCAGGAATCCGATGAACATTTGGGAGCGCTTGGCAACAGTATTTCCATTTCGCGTACCGCATCGCTCGCGAAAGTCTTGTTTGAACTCGATCTTCCCGTCCTTGAGGGAATGCCATTACGCGACACCTATGCTTTTTGTGAAGACAACGGGGATTCGTTGGCGAGGTTGAGGGTTGCGCTTGCAAAGTTGGTCGGAGAAGGCTCATCGACAATCGATGATGAAAAACTTGGAACTGTCGTCGCAGAAATTCGGGACGCCGTTGCTGAATTTCGCTTATCCGACAGTTCCCTTTCTGCACGGAAGACCTTAACAGCACTTGGAGCTTCCATTTCCACGTTCGGAATTACCGTGGGATTACAACTGGGTTTGGCTGCTGGAACCGCAGCTATCGGGAGCGTTGCCGCAGCGATGGCTACTCTGGCCCTATGGCACCGAAACATTGAGGCCGAGGGTGGACTCAAGACAAAGCCCTATTACGCAATTTGGAAACTCCAAGGCAATGATCGCAGGAAGGCTCAGTGGCGAGCGAGAACGGGACCATGGTCGGTAATCGACAAAATGAAGTCCCTTCATGCTACGCCACCGGTAGAGCGGCTGCCACCCTACCATTGGCTGACTAAGCCCACCCCTGGCTGGTTAATGCCTACCGCATTTGTTCCAACATGAACGAGCAAAGGTCTAACACTACGTTCGAGGCGACCTGCGCGAAAAGCCGCGCAGGTGCCTCAACTTCACGTCATGACACTCATAGGCTGCCGCAACGCAGCCTGGCAAGACCGAGCGGAGGATCAGGATGAGAGAGTACGAGGTTATCGATACTAATGCGGACAACATCGGCGGTTGTGGTATCTGCCGCTACAAGAGCGGCAAGAACGAAGGACGTCGTCGCAAGTTGGATTGGCTCAAGAATCGCTACGCGGAAGGCTTGAGGTTCAAGGTGCTCCGCTCACGCGAATTCGGTGATATCGGGATGATCGAGTATGCCCCTGGCAGTCAGGCCTGGAGACCCGTCGAGGTGGAGGGTTACCTTGTCATCCATTGCTTGATGGTCAATAGCAAGCACAAAGGGAAAGGACTCGGCGCTCTCTTGCTGGATAGTTGTCTGAGGGACGCGAAGAAGAGCAAGTGCCGAGGGGTCGCAGTGGTCACCAGTTCAGATAGCTTCATGGCCGCAAGCGCTTTGTTCCTCAAGGCGGGTTTTGTCTCGGTGGAGAATCGTCCTCCCTACGAGCTGCTCGTCAAGAAGTTCAAGAAAGCAGCCCCTGATCCTCGTTTCATCGTCGACAGGGAGCGAGTATTGAAGAGGTACAAAAAAGGCCTCACGATCCTGGCTGCCGATCAGTGCCCTATGGTTGCCAAGTGTGTGAAGGATATTGCGGAGGCGGCCCGAGCCCTGGGGCTGGAGCCGAAAGTGGTGCGCGTCAGGAGCGCCAAGGCATCCAGGGAGCTTCCGACGCCCTATGGCGTGTTCAGCATTGTCTACGATGGAAGGCTGATTGTGGAGCGTCCGGTCAGCGGAACGAGATTCAGGAACATCATGAGTGGGAATGCAGAACAACGGGATCGAACGCGACTCCGGTAAGGCCACCGCGGCCGGCGTCCTCAGCGGAGCGGTTCATCCCTCACGTTCGGCAAAAGGGGACATTGGACATGAAAGACTGGAGACCGCTGGCGTTTGCCTTGTGCATCGTTGTCTGGACTATTTTGTCCGGTTGCCCGGCCAAGGTGGATGACGCGCAGTTGGCCGCAATAGATAAAGCTGCATGGGATGGAGATCTCATGAGAGTTCAGGCCCTCCTTTCGAAAGACCCGAGTTTAGTCAATCGGCAGAACAAGGATGGCGAGACTCCGCTGCACCGCGCAGCCGCTATGAACCAGGCGGAATGCGCGCAATACTTGTTGAGTAAAGGCGCGACGGTGAATGCCAGAAGCCGCAAAGGCTTCACGCCGCTGCATTACGCGGCTAGTTGCGCTCGACCCCAGTCTGAAGGACACACTGCAATGGTAGGGCTCCTGCTGAAGCACGGCGCGGACGTGAATGTGCAGGATGCCGATGGTGATACGCCATTACATCTCGCGATCATGTTCGATTTTCCAGGAATAGCGAGATTGCTCCTCGAAAGTGGAGCCAAGACGGATGTTACGAACAAGGAAGGGAGGACACCTAAAGACGTTCTTTTTCCTTGGCAAACCGAATGCCGCAGTCTCTTCGATAGGTCCGAGTGAGGGGCCACTTCACGCGGTCGCGAAAGGAGCTATACCATGCCAAAACAGAGCGCTGTCGCATTCGTGGTTCTGTTTCTTGCCATCTCGCTTGGCTTTGCCTCTTGCGCGCGGGGGCCATCCAAGTTCACGGCAAGGATGTCATTCCGGGAAGATGTCAACCAAAGTTGGATACAAGAGGGATGGATAGAGTGCCAGTTCTCCGACGGGAATGTCAGTCTCGACTTCACATTCAAACCGCTGCAGTATCTTACGGTTACGCCCAAGGAATACACTTCCATCGAACCAACTGACCAGAAGGTCCCCCCGCTGCAAAGGGGTGTGAGTCAGCGAGGGAGCAATAGAGAAGGCGCCACCTCAGCCGGCAAAAGGACTGTCATTGCGCCATTTGCTGGAGGATATGTCGCCTCAGAATCAGCACCCCCACAGAAAATCCTGGTATCGGACATCCGGGGAATCATCCAGGTCGGTCAAGGTGTTGGAGATCAAGCTGGAGAGGATCGCGTCGCGCGACTAATGGCCCCCAAAGTGCATCGCGTTCTTCTAAGGAACGGAAGGGAACTGACAGGGGAAATAGCCCCTCACATTGTCTCGATCGTGGGAACGCGTCCTTCAGGAGACAAGCATGCAATGCAAATCACTTCTCTACTGTTCCAGTCGGTTGAAATCGACGAATAGAGACCAAACTCAGCGACAAGCCAGAAGTGTGCGAGCGTATCGGCCGCGCGCTCGGCGGCTGGCAAATCAGCACGCGCGAGGTGGAATATGAAACGGTACCACTGCATTCTTCCGTTGCAGGTTCTGACGGTTGCGACTTGTTTTGTGCTGGCCACGCAGTGCTTTGCGACAGACGAGAACCCACCGGATGCGACCCTTCTGCTCGACTCGATCCGCCAAGGGAGGACGAACGATGCTTTGAATATGCTCGCAGGCACGGTTGACCTGAACAGGCGATTCGAGGCCGATATGACTCTCCTCCATTTTGCCGCTGCAAAAGGCAACACGGCAGTAATGGAAGTCATCATAGAGCGACGAGCAGATGTGAATGTTATGGCCAAGAACGGCTTCACGCCACTTCACATGGCCGCCATGTACGGGCATCCCGACGCGGCAAGATTGCTTATTGCTGCAGGCGCGATCGTGAATGCGCACGAGGGCAATGGAACGCCTCTGCATTGGTGTGCATGGAAAGGTCAGGAGGGCAACTTTGCTTGGCGTTTCCGGCCAGTGAAGGATGCTCCCGAGTGGAAGCGGCAAGTTGCGGTCGCGCAGCTTCTGTTGGATAACGGCGCAGACGTGAACATAAAATGCAAGGACGGTAGCACGGCTCTTGACAACGCCTTCCACTATGACCGTGGTGACTTGATTGAGTTGCTGAGGGCTCATGGCGGTACGTACACGTCGCGGACGTGGATTTACATGATTCTGATAGGGCTTGTTGTCTTCTTCGGCATCGGACGGTTCTTGGTCGGGCGAAGATGACCCAGACCCGCCGGACCAGAGGGTCCAGACTACGTCGCTTGGCGCCCAGCCTGACCCTCGTGTTAGGCGCGAGCGGATCAAGCGCAAACCAACACCGACGCCAGGAAACCAAATCCTGAGCCGAAACCGAGCGTGGTTGAGCCGCTTGTGGGGCTGTTTTCTCCGGCACTGTTGGCAGTCATTTCTTTCGCCCCTACGGGGCTCGCGAGGGATGGGCCTTCGGTACCCACCGTTGAAACGGTGGGCTATGATCGGTCGTCCCTGCGGGACTTGGGGCAACGACCGGGTGGATGAGCCCAGACACGGGGAGCTGAAGACAAAAGGAAGTATGTCTCTCGCAGAGACGCAGGGACGCAGAGTCTGAAATTGGCTTGCTCCCGCTCTTCTCTGCGTCTCCGCGTCTCCGCGCGGGGGAGGTTGTGGTTGCGGCCGAAGGGACTGACCCGTTGGGCTGCCATTTCGGCAGTGGTGGAGGGAAGTCAAGGAATCGCGTGGGGAAGATCGTCCCCGTCGGCGGATCACGTTCGCAAGGCCTTGTCACACAAGGATTTACTGCTACCCATCTGGGACTCAAAAATATCCCTCGGTGGCACGGGTTTTGCTCGATAGTTAACCTATTGGCGTGATACATAGATATGGCTGCAACAAAGCTTCGAAACCGCAATGGTTGAATCCGGAGGGATCGTCATGGCCAGTGCCGCACAAGTCCTTGCCAATCGTTTGAACGCCCAGAAGTCCACCGGACCCCGTACGCCGGAAGGGAAAGAGGCGGTGTCGCAGAATGCCGTCAAGCATGGGCTGCTGGCCCAGCAGGTGGTCATCAAGGGGGAAGATCCGGGCGAGTTTGACTCCTTTCGGGACCGGATGCGGGAGGAATTGGCCCCGGAAGGGGCGGTGGAAGAGATGCTGGCGGAGCGGACCGTCAGTCTGGCCTGGCGGCTGCGGCGGGCGGAGCGGCTTCAGAGTGCCGTCTACGAGACCGTCTACCGCGAGAACGCCCAGGACGTGGTACTCTGGCCCAAGCATGGCCTGCCGATTGAGCCCCGGCCGGACGAGACGGAAGTGATCCTGGGGCAGGTAGTGATGACGGACTTTGCCCACGCCAGGGTGCTCGACCGGCTGCTGGTCTATGAGCGGCGGATCGAGAACAGCCTGTACCGGACGATGGCGGAACTGCGAAAGCACAAGAAGCTGCGGGAGACGGACACGCCGACGCGGGAACCGACGGCAGACAAGGACGAGACTGTCAAGTGTGGGGGGAGTGTCAAGTGTAAAGTGTCAAGTTGCAAGAGCGAAGAACGTCATGGCGCGGAGCCCAGCGACAAAGCCATCTCCAACCATCAGGATGGAAGATTGCTTCGCTCCGCTCGCAATGACATGCTTCCCACTTCACACCTCAGACTCCAAACTTCCGAAGAAGCGACTGGCGACGCCCCTACGAACGCGACTTCCCAGGAGCCGCCTGAAGGCGGTACTCCGAACGTGTCGGCGGGAGACCTTTCGTGCGAAACAAACCCAATTCCTTGGAGCGATGGATGTGCCGAGCGGTCGTCTCCTTCGCTGCCGGATGCCGACCAGGCCCTCCGGTCTTCTTCTACGCGGGCGGATTGCGCTCTTGCCTGTCAGGCCGGCTTCTGCTAAACAGGTAGCCCAAGGCACAAACGGTGCGGCTTGGGCCAAAAGGCAATGGATTGTAGGAGGTCGCGTCATGCTGTTCATGAAGAGGACTGCTCACCGGCGTCGGACATTGGCGGTGGCCACGTGGTCGATTTTGACGATGGCGGTGCTCGCCGGGACTCAGAGCGTTGTGGACGCCGAAGTGGGTGTTTTCGACATTCGCGCTTGCGGAGCCCTCGGTGATGGAAAGACCCTCGATACGGCCGCGATCAACCAGGCGGTGGAGACGTGTGCCCAGGCGGGGGGCGGGCAGGTGCGCTTCCCGCCCGGACGGTACGTGTCGGCGACGGTGCACCTCAAGAGCCATGTCACGCTGTACCTGGAGCCGGGCGCCAGGCTGATCGGCGCCAAAGACCCCAACCTCTACCAGCAGCCGACCGTGCCGAGCTTCATGCCGGAGGCCAAGTGGGGCAAATGGCACCGGGCGTTGATCGTGGCCGATGGGGTGGAGGACATCGAAATCGCCGGGGCCGGCGTCATCGACGGCAACAAGGTCTTCGACCGCACGGGCGAGGAGAAAATGCGCGGGCCGCACACGTTCGTCTTCGTCAACTGCCGCAATGTGACCGTGCGCGATGTGTCATTCGTGGACTCGGCTAACTACGCCATCTTCTTCCAGGTCAGCGAGCACGTGGATATCCGCAACGTCAAGTTCACCGGCGGCTGGGACGGCGTGCATTTTCGCGGCGCGCCGCAGCATCCGTGCAAGGACGTCAGCATCATCGGCTGTCGTTTCTACACGGGCGACGACTCGATTGCCGGCCGCTATTGGGAGAACGTGGTCATCTCCGATTGCATCGTCAACTCGTCGTGCAACGGCATTCGCCTCATCGGTCCGGCCACGCACCTGATCGTCCGCGGCTGCCTGTTCTACGGCCCGGGCGTCCAGCCGCACCGCAGCTCAAAACGCAACAACATGCTCGCGGGCATCTGTCTCCAGCCGGGGGCCTGGGACAGAACGACCGGCGATCTCGACGACGTTCTGATCTCCGACATCACGATGCAGAACGTCACGACGCCGTTTCACTTCATGCTCAAGCCCGGCAATACCGCCAACCGCATCACCGTGACCCGTGTGACCGCCACGGGCGTATACCGCGCCGCCTGCTCCGTCGAGAGCTGGACCGAAGCCCCGTTCCAGAACGTGACCTTCCGCAACGTGGACATCGAATTCGAGGGCGGCGGCACACCGGCAAAGGTCTCCGCTCAGATCAAGGCTCCCGGCGTCGATGCCCGGCCGCTGCCGGCGTGGGGCTTCTACGCCCGCAAGGTTGAGAACCTCACCTTCCAGGACTTTCGCATGACCTGCGTCAAGTCCGACCGGCGGCCCGTGATGATCTGCGACGATGTGAACCAGCTTACGCTCGACACGTTCAGGTTTACCCGGTGCAAGGATGTCAACGAGCCGGTGGAGTTGAATCGCGTCGCGAACGTTCGCCTCTCCAACACGGACATACCGCCTATGAAGAAGTGATACGGATTTGGAAAAGTCCGTGCGCATCCGACTTTGTGGCATCGGCATCCTGCCGATGATACATGGGCTGGAAGCCCATGCCACGGTCGGGTCGAGCGCACGAATTAAACCGAATCCGTATGAGTGCGTCGAAGCGCACGTGCGGTCTCCAACCGCGCAAAAAACGGCCCCGATTCGATAGAGCAGGGGGACCGTTCGTGAAGTGGTTCCCTTCCTATCGGCTATCGAGCGATCGAAGCATTACGGGGACTGCGGCGGATTTCACTTTTCCTTCGGCTTCTTTGCGCTCGCGGCGATCTTGGCCGAGAGCAGCATCAGCAGCCCGAAGACCAGCAGGACGAGGCCCCAGACCAGGTTGACGTTCATGCCCAGGGACCGCTTGAGCATCTCGGTGTCCGAGCCGGTTGCGACGCCGTGAATCAGCAGAAGCGCCCCAATGATCGAGAACATCAGGCCGATTGGCCAGCGAATATCCAAACCCATAGTTACGCTCCTTTGGTTACCAGAAGATGAAATTCAGGACCACGCAGGCCGCCAGCAGGATGACGCCGAGCACGGCGGGACGCAACAGCCACATCTCCCCCTCGTCCTTGATTTTCGGCGTCATCGAATAAACCAGACCTTTGAGCTCCTCGTTGGTCTTGGTCCGTCGCGTGGCCAACGAGATACCGGTGGTCAGTACGAAGCAGGAGATGAACGCGAAGGTGGCCAGCCAGAAGTTCTGGGCCATCTCGCTGGGGAAGGTATGGGCCAGGGCGATATACCCGCCCTTGGCGCCCGGCAGGTTGCCGCTGGCAATTGTCAGAGCGTGGAAGATCCCTGATGTGGCCGTACCGCCGAGTAGGCCGAGGAAGGCCCCTGTGCCCGTCGTTCTTGCCCAGAACATGCCCAATAGGAAGGTCGCGAACAGCGGAGCATTCACGAAACCGAACACCAGTTGGATGACATCCATTGCGTTGTCGTAGTTGCGCGCAAAGTAGGCACAGGCAATGCTCAGCAGAATGCCCACAACCGTGATCGCCCGGCCCATCCAGAGGTAGTGGTCGTCGCTCTTGTTGCGGGCGAAGTAGGCCTGATACAGGTCGTAGGTCCAGACCGTGTTGAAGGCCGTAACGTTGCCGGCCATGCCGGACATGAACGAAGCCAGTAGCGCCGTAAGAGCCAGTCCTAACAGCCCGGAAGGACAATACTTCGTGACCAAGGACAGGATGACACCGTCATAATCGTTTCCGGCGACGGCATCCTGAAGACGGCTCCTTATCAATTCCTTTGACAAGGGCTGCGACGTACTCTCGGTGATGATTGCGGCGATCTTGTCCCGCTTAAGCTTCAGGTCACCACTGTCTTTTCGTCCGATAGCCTTGTTGACTTGCTGCAAAGCCTCGTCTGGACCGAGGCGCAGCAAGCTTGCCTCTTGAATGGCGGGAATGGCTTTGGCGTAGGTTTTTTCACTGATGATTTTCGGGGGCAGCCGGTAGCCGTCCTTGCCCCCTGAGGCCAGCGCCACGGCGAGCATGCCCGGCAGGATCACCAGAGCCGGGAACAGCATCTTGGGCAGCGCCGCGATCAGGGGCGTCCGGCGGGCGGCGGACATGTTCTTGGCCGCCATGGCCCGCTGCACCACCAAGAAGTTCGTGCACCAGTAGCCGAAGGAGAGCACGAAGCCCAGCCCGAATACCATCGCGAACACATCCACGCCCATCGGGTTGTTGGTGGGGCCGCCCAGCAGGGGCTTCCACGCACTCGTCCACGCGTCCGGGGCGAAAGACTTGCTGTTCAGGGCCAGGGCCGCCGGGTCGTGGGCGACTTGGCTGAGCTTGCCGGTCAGGGCGGTCCAGCCGCCCACGTCCTTGAAACCGAGGTAAACGACCGGGGCAAAGCCCAGGACGATCATGAAGAACTGCAACACCTCGGTGTAGATGGCCGAGGTCAGGCCTCCCTTGAGCACGTAGGCCAGCACGACCGCCGAGCAAATCCACAGGCTCAGGTTGTAGTCCCAGCCCAAGAGTTGATGAAGCAGCTTGGCCAGGGCGTTCATGGAGATGCCGGAGGCGAAGACCGTCATGATGGCAAAGGTGAGCGAGTTCAGGCAGCGGACGCGCTCGTCGAATCGCATCTTGAGGTATTCGGGCACCGAGCGGGCCTTGGAGCCGTAGTAGAACGGCATCATGAAGACCGCCAGGAAGATCATCGCGGGAATGGCGCCCACCCAATAGAAGTGACTGGTGGCGATGCCGTACTTGGCGCCGCTGGCCGCCATGCCCACCAGTTCGAGGGCGCCAAGATTGGCGGAAAGGAACGCCAGGCCCGTCACCCAGGCGGGAATGCTGCGGCCGGACGTGAGGAAATCGGACGATGTCTTCATGTACCGCCGCAGCGTCCATCCGATGCCTATGACGAAGGCCACATAGATGAGCATGATGGCATAGTCAATGGTCCCCAACTGGATCGCTGTCATACTCTCTGTCTCCTAAACCAAGTGGATCGAGCAGACCTTTTCCTTGCGTGTCACTATGACTCTGCAGGACACGCAAGCGGGGCATTATAGTCACACGGTAAGCCGACCCGCAACAAAATCCTACCCCTTCCCACCTCCGCGGGAATGACAAGAACGCAGAACCAGCCTTGGGCGTGCTTCACTGGGTTAGAAGCCCTCATGAGGATTGGCCGGTTCTCTTGAACGCCTCGGGCAGGAAGTCGATGAGGTCTGTCGCGATGAGGCTGACTTGTCCCAGGCCAGCGGCGGCGAGGTCGCCGGCCAAACCGTGGATGTAGACGCCCAGGACGGTCGCGTCGAAACTGCTCAGACCCTGGCCCATCAGAGCCGCCGTGACGCCGGTCAGGACGTCGCCCGCACCGGCGGTGCCCATGCCCGGATTGCCGGTCGTGTTGACGTAGACCCGCTGGCCGTCCGTGACCACGGTGCCCGCACCCTTAAGGGCTACGGTGGCTTGGGTAATCTGGGATGCCTGCGTGGCCGTCTGTTGGCGATCTTGGGGCATCTCTTCGCGAGAGAGGCCCGACCACAGCCGTTTCATCTCGCCGGGGTGCGGCGTCAAGACCAAGTCTGCCCTACGCTTTTTGGGCCAGCCGGGGAGCCTGCAGAGGTTGTTGAGGCCGTCGCCGTCAATGAGCAGTCGCAGACCGTTCTGCTGCAACAGGGTCTCGATAACGGAGCGCAGGCCGGTACTTTGACCCATCCCCGGACCGATAGCCACGACGTCGTTGTCCTGGGCCGCGTTCAGGATGACATTGATGGCTTTCGAGGAGATCCGCCCGGCATTGTCTTCGGGCAGAGGGAGTGTCGTGTAGGAGGGTTCCAGGGCGGCGACGATGGGCAGGGCGCTCTTGGCCGTCGCGACCCGCACCAGTCCCGCCCCGGCCCGCAACGCCGCCCGGCCGACCAGAGCGGCGGCTCCCGTCATCCCGATACTGCCGGCGACTACCAAGACCCGGCCGAACGTCCCTTTGTGCCCCTGGACCGGCCTCGGCGGGAGCTTCGGCACCTCGCGCACGATCTCCATATCTCACCCCGTTCCATCGATCTTCCTGTTGATCATTGTGGCGGTGACGGCCGCGGAAAAGCCGTTGTCGATGTTGACCACCGTAATGCCGGAGGCGCAGCTATTGAGCATGGTCAGCAGGGCGGACATGCCCTGGAAACTGGTGCCATACCCGACGCTGGTCGGCACGCCGATCACCGGACAGCTCACCAGCCCGCCCAGCACGCTCGCCAGCGCGCCCTCCATGCCCGCCACGACAATGATGACGTTGGCCTGCTGCAGCTTGGGCAGACAGCCGAAGAGCCGGTGCAGCCCGGCCACGCCCACGTCGCACGTCAGTTCCGTCCGCTGGCCCATGATTTCGGCCGTGACCTTGGCCTCCATCGCCACGGGCATATCCGCGGTCCCGGCCGTCACGATGGGCAGAACGCTCTTCGAGGGCGGCAACTCTTGCTGCTCCAGGACGATCGCACGGGCCTGCTCTTCGTACTGGGCTTTCGGGAACTTGCCCGTCTTGGCCAAGGCTTCGAAGACCTCCGGCTGGGCCCGCGTCGCCAGGACGTTATTGCCCCTCGACGCCAGCGATTCGAAGATGCGGATGATCTGCTCGGTCGTCTTGCCGGGGCAGAAGATGACCTCGGGAAACCCCCGGCGCAGTTGACGATGGTGGTCCACCCGGGCGAATCCCAGGTCCTCAAACGGCAGATGGCGCAGCTTCTCCATCGCCTGGTCGATCTCGACTTGGCCGCTTTTGACCTGCTCCAACAACTGTTTCAATTGTTCCGGTTGAATATCCCGTCTCCTTCAACCAATCATGTGGCACCGGGTTTGGGGGTGTTCTTCCCAGCCGGGGGCGGCTGGGCTACATGAATCAGCCATTTGAGCTCGGCTCCAAAGTCAGCGGTGCGAACAACCCAGCCTTGTACTTATGATACGCCAGTGAAGCTACCATCACGGCATTGTCCGTGCAATAGTGTTTCGGTGCGACCAGGAGACGCCGCGGCGGCTTGCTCTTGTCGCACATCTTCTGCATCGCTTCGCGCAGGGTGCCGTTGGCGGCTACGCCGCCGCCCAGAAGCACGGTCTTGGCGCCGATCTTGTCGGCCGCGCGCTTGGTCTTTTTGATCAGCACGTCGATCACCGCCGCCTGGAACGAGGCGGCGATATCGGCGATCTGTTGCTCGCTCATCGAGCCGACCCGGTCCTGGCCCTGCATGTCCTGCCCCCGGCAGTAGTAAAGCACGGCGGTCTTGAGGCCACTGAAGGAGAAATCCAGCGAGTCCCGGCCCAGCATCGAACGCGGGAAGCTGATTGCCTTCGGATTGCCCTGCTTGCCGAGCCGCTCGATATTCGGCCCGCCGGGGTAGGGGAGATTGAGGATCGTGGCCACCTTGTCAAACGCCTCACCGGCGGCATCGTCAATCGTCGTACCCAGCAACCGCAACTCCAGCGGCGAATCCGCTTCATAGAGGCAGGTGTGCCCTCCCGAGACGATGAGCGCCACCGCCGGCAGTTCCAGTTTCTCCTCGCCCAGCAGTGCCGACTGCAAATGGGCGTGCAGGTGATTGACGGCAATCAGCGGCTTACCCCACATGAAGCTCAGCGTTTTGGCGGCGGTTACCCCCACGACTAAGGCAATGGTCAATCCCGGCTGATTCGCCACGGCCACGGCGTCGATCTGGTCTTGGCCGACGCCGGCCTGCTCCAGCGCCTCGGTAATGACGGGGTAGATCTTCTCGATATGCGCCCGCGAGGCGATCTCCGGCACGACGCCGCCGTACTTCTCGTGCAGCTTGGTCTGCGAGGCCACGACGGACGACTTGACCGTGCGTCCATCGGCGACAATCGCCGCCGCCGTCTCGTCGCAACTCGTCTCAATGCCCAGAATATTGACTTGTTTCTGCTCCATTATCGCGATTTTAGCCCCGTCCGGCGGTTCTGTCAAATCCGACCTGTTTGTAGTGACGCCGCAAGGCGTTCAGTAGCATGGGCAGGATGCCCATGCTACTATGCCCTTGCGGGCACACTACGAACGGGGTGGGCTTGAAGAACGACCTGCTGCCGGGTAGGATGTTGCTCATGCTAACCCTGATCAATACGAACCGCATGGTGCCGGCCATCGGGCCGATTGGACTGGAGTATGTGGCGGAAGTGGCGGCCGGCGCCGGAATTGAAGTGAACATCCTCGATCTCGCCTTGAGCAACGATCCCGATGAATCGCTCCGCCGGCATCTGGCCGGACACAGCCCGACGCTCATTGGGCTTTCCTTCCGGAACGTGGACGATTGCTTCTGGCCCAGTGCCCAGTGGTTTGTGCCGGGACTGGCCGAGTTGGTGCGGAAGATACACGGACTCAGCGAGGCGCCCATCGTCCTGGGCGGCGTCGGGTTTTCGGTCTTCGCGCAGCAGATCGTGGAGTATACGGGCGCCGATTTCGGCATTCGCGGCGACGGTGAGCAGGCCACGGTTTCTCTGCATCGGCAATTGCAGGGCGGCCGGCAATTCGACAAAGTGGAGGGCTTGGTCTGGCGCTGTGACGGGAAGGTCCGCAGCAACAAGCCCGCCTGGCCCGCCGAGATTTCACTGCCGGCCCGCCGCGAGATGATCGACAATCGCCGCTATTTCGCCTTGGGTGGGCAGTGCGGCTTCGAGACCAAGCGGGGCTGTAACCGCCGCTGTTTATACTGCGCCGACCCGCTCTCGAAGGGGCCTGTGCCCCGGTCGCGCAAGCCCGCCGAGATCGCCGACGAGATCGAGTCACTGCTGGCCCAGGGGATCGACGTGCTGCACACCTGCGACGCCGAGTTCAACGTGCCCCGGCACCACGCGATGGCCGTCTGCGCGGAGTTGATCCGCCGCTCGCTCGGCGAGAAGGTCCGCTGGTATGCGTATCTGGCGGTCATGCCGTTCGATGCCGAGTTGGCGGCGACAATGCGCAGGGCCGGCTGCGTCGGCATCAATTTCACGGGCGATTCCGCCAGCGAAAAGATGCTCGTCACCTATCGCCAGGCGCACTGTCGCGAGGATTTGGCCCGAGCGGTTCGCCTGTGCCGCCAGAACGATATGAAGGTGATGATCGACCTGCTGCTGGGCGGTCCCGGCGAGACTCCGCAGACTGCCGCCGAGACGATCAGCTTCGTCAAGAGCATTGCGCCCGACTGCGCGGGGGCCTCGCTCGGCATCCGCGTCTATCCCGGCACCGGCATGGTGAACGCCCTGAACCGGGAAGGGCCGCTCGATGCCCATCCGGGCCTGCGTCGCAAGTACGCCGGGCCGATCGACCTGTTCCAGCCGACGTTCTACCTCTCGCCGGCCCTTGGTCCCGAGCCCGCCCGGCTCATCAAGGACCTCATCGCCGGTGACAGGCGGTTCTTCGAGCCGATGGCCGAGCAGCCCGATGCCGAGGCGACCGACCACAACTACAATGACAACACCGAACTCGTCGACGCCATCCGCCAGGGCGCCCGAGGCGCTTATTGGGACATCCTCCGCGGGCTTCGTAATACCGAACGCTGACGACTCGTACCTGTCCTGAAGGGTGGGTGAGAAGCCAACCTTCTCCGGGTGGCAGCGTCAAAGACTTCCGACCGGCCCTAGGCGGAAGGCTTCGCCCCGGATTCGACGGCGGCCTCCGGCATCCTTCCCAAAGAGCTGGCTTCGTCCGCCGATGGGCGGTCTGAACTCTTTCCGCCCATGAACCGACGTAACCCCGCGCCCAGACGGATGGCCCGAGGCTACGGATCGCGCGGCGGGACCAGAGGCAGCGATTCCCCCCTGAACCGCCTCTTCTCTTCGCCTGGGGCAGTACGCGAAAACCGGATGAGCCATAGAATTTCGGTTTGTCCGGCCGGGTGGCTCGGGTACAATAGTTGTGCATAGTCCGGCACAGGCCGGGGGACCGGACCCATTAGGACAATGCACCGAGGGCGTCAATTTCCGGGAGTGGGTAGCCATGCGAACCAAAAGAGCTTTCACGCTGATCGAACTGCTGGTCGTCATTGCCGTCATTGCCTTGTTGCTGGCGATTCTGCTGCCCGCTTTGGGCCGGGCGCGAGATATGGGCCAGCGGATGGTCTGTAGCAACCACCTGCGGAACATGGGTATGGCCACCGTCCTTTACGCCGACGATTGCGACGGCTGGTACGTGCCGATCATCTATCGCCCAAAGGGCGCCGGTAGCCAGGAACAGGTCGGCTGGCCCAACAACCAACTCTTTCGAAAACTGTTGGGATACAAGGATAAGGAAGGCACGGGGGACAGCGGTTGGAACGCCCCCAAAGAGTTCCTCTGCCCGAGCGACCGGATCTCGAAAATGGAAATTGCGGATCGGCTCTACCCCAACTACATCAGCTACGCGGCCAATATCACGGATTGGTACTACACGAATTGGTATGATTTCGGCTACGCCGGCCACAAGAACACGAGCGTGCCCCAGCCCGCCATGAGAGCCTTCTTCGGCGAGAGCAACGATTGGTGGATGTGGTGGAAGGGGGCGAATTACGAGAAAGGCTGGGACGTTCTCAACCAAGACACCATCATGCCGTACAAGGATGTCGGCTGTGACGGCCCCACCCTGTACCGCCATGGCGAGGGCGCCAATTTCGCCTTCTACGACGGCCACATGGAGCACATGAAGAAGGACAAAGTCTGGAACATCGATGACTGGGGCGGCGGTCGACCCGGCATGTGGTCCACCTTCACCCACTGGCCGCCCACCGCCGACGAACAAAGACACCTGCCGCACCCGTGAGCGGCCGCCGCCGGCCGGCTTTACGTTGACGAAATCCGTGGGCTCAAACCGACGCGTTGATTTCGTTCTGCCTCGGATCGACAAAGGGCCGTGAGTCAGGCTCACGGCCCTTTGCCGGGACCGGGGCAGCGGTACGACATCGGGTGTATCTCAGCAATCATCTATCGCCCGCCCACGGTGTCCCGGTCCTGATTGGCTCCCCAACTGCAGCGGCAGCCTGCCGTTGTCTGCAATCGGTCTTTGACTCTCGATACCATCTCTTCCAGAATAGGCAAGCTGAGAGGGTGCCCAACGTATAGAACAAGATGTCCGCGTAGTCGGAGGTCGCGCGACCCTGGAAGAGGGGAGTGTACGGCAGCCAGTACTCAAATAGGAACGACCAGAGGATCAACGGGATCAGGATTTCGTAGGATTGGGGCGGAGCGTCATTGGCCCGCAGGTGAAGGTGGCGCATGCCGTACAGCATGATCGGAACCCAGAACGGGATGCAGATCAGGTCGTTGAGATAGCATTGGCTGAACGCGTTGGGCAACCAAGGCTTGAACAGCCACCGATTCGCGAAGTACAAGGCGAGGCAGAAGACAAACAGCGGGTCTCGAAGGTACTTGTACATCATGATTAGTGGTGGTTCGGAATGTGGAAGATGCTCAGGACTGCAGCGACAATCAGGGTTCCGAGGATCGTTAGGGCAAGCTTCACAACAAGAAGTAGGGCGGCTCGGCCGTGCAGAGCGGAGGGGTTGACTGTCATCATGCTCAGCCAGAAAGCGCCAATACCACAGGCAAGACAAGTCAGCAGAACACCCCGGGCCGATGGATGGAGAAGGAATTGAACCAACGTTGGCCTGTTCTCTGTCGGTGTTGACTTGTCATCACTCGACAGGTCATGATCGACGCCGATACCGCCGGGCTTGCCGTCACGTCCACATGAGGTGATAACAGGGTGCCCTTCTTTGACCGAATAGAGGAGCGGATGTCCCCATCCGTCAAGCGGTACGCCATCTTTGTTGTGCGTGAAGGAGTAATGCTCTACGGTATGGTGGAGTTCCCCCCAGGATTGTGGCACGGTCTTTGTCTCGGCGCAGTAGGTCTCTATTAGCGGCTCCATTACTTCGAGAAGCTGGTGCGTTAAGGCTTGTTCCGGTTGAAAATTGGACATCCATCCAATGTTCCGCCATGCGACGACGACAGCGATGCTGGCAACGAGGACTCCAACGCTCGTCGAGATGGCTATACGCAGACCGATTCGCTGATACTTGGTCATGCGTCCATTATAGGGGTCCGGATCGTCGCGCCAATATAATCGTGTCCGGTTTGTAGTGTGCCCGTAAGGGCATCGTGGCATGGGTATCTTGCCCACGAGTCGGAATCCATGGGCAAGATGCCCATGCCACGGAGCGCCTTACGGCGTCACTACGAACGGGCTTGCCACAGCGGGTTACAGGCCACATAATGGCGGTTGTTCGACACGGAAATGCTCTGGGATGCAACGACATGAGAATCTCACGCAGGCAATTGTTGGGGACGGCGGTTGTGAGTGCGGCGGTGGGGCCGGGGGGTTGGGCGGCGGAGGAGCGTGGCGCCAAGGGGCCGACGCGGATGGACGTGAGCACGCGACGGTTGCTGCTGCGGCATACGTGGACCATCTCACGGAATTCGAGCGACTTCAAGGACAACGTGTTCGTTCGCGTCGAGCGGGACGGAGTTGTCGGCTGGGGTGAGGCGGCTCCCAATGTCCGCTATGGGCAAAGTGCCGAGCAGACGACCGCGGCTGTTGAGAAGGCGAGGCCCCTGATCGAAGCCGGCGACTGGCTGCACCATGTGGACCTCCGCGAGCAGTGGGAACGGGCCATCCCCGATCAAAGCTGTGCTTGTGCAGCGCTGGATATCGCGATCCTGGACTGGGTGGGCCGGAAGCTGAATGTCCCGCTCTACCGGCTGTTTGGGCTGGATGCGAGCAAGACCCCTGTGACGACGTTCTCGATTGGCATCGACACGCCGGAGGTGGTTCGGCAGAAGGTCAGAGAGGCGAAGGACTTTCCCGTCCTGAAGATCAAGGTGGGTACGGAGAACGACGCCCAGATCGTTGCCGCGGTGCGCGAGGCAACCGATCGACCGCTGCGGGTGGATGCCAACGAGGGTTGGCATGACAAGGAGCAGGCCCTGGAGAAGATTCGGTGGCTCCAGCGAATGGGCGTGGAGCTGATCGAGCAGCCGCTGCCCGCGGCCATGATCGAAGAGACCGCGTGGCTGCGGGAGCGTGTGGATATCCCGATCATCGCCGATGAGGCGGTCAAGCGGGCCGCCGACATCCCCAAGCTGGCTGGGGCCTATGACGGGATCAACATCAAGCTCATGAAGGCCGGCGGCTTCCAGGAGGCGATGCGGATGATCCATGTCGCCCGTGCGTTGGGGCTCAAGATCATGCTCGGGTGCATGATCGAAAGCTCGGTGGCTGTGTCCGCCGCCGCACAGATCAGTCCTTTGGTGGATTATGCGGATCTGGACGGGAACCTGCTGATCTCGAACGATCCGTTCGTCGGGGTAAGCGTGAAGGAAGGCAAGTTGGTCCTCAGCGACCAACCCGGATTAGGCGTCAGCGAACGCCCCGCGAGCTGATTGAAATCCTGGTCGGCACAAGGTCCAGGGACTGTTTCCTACGCACAGCGTGTCATCCTGAACGGAGCGTGGCGAAGTGAAGGATCTGGGCTGCAACAGTGGGCAACCGCTCATTCAGTAGGCAGATCCTTCGCTTTCGGCTCAGGATGACAAGACAACAGCGTCCGATCGTTTTCCCAATCAGTGTTGTCTGGTTTCGTGCTTCGGATTTGCCGTTCAGCGGGCCTAGGCCTTTTGATCGCCGTCGGGCTTGGGCTCGTGAGGATGGGTTTGGCTCTTGGTCATGCCGGGGGGCATGACAATGCCGGCGCGGCCTTGGGTCTCCTTGAATTCCACGAGGATTCGGACGGCCTCGTCAGGATCGTCCTGGACCGTGAAGACGTCGAGGTCTTCGGGCGTGATGAGATTCCCTGGAAGCATCTTCTGCTTCATCCAGTCGACCAGGCCATTCCAGTAGTCGCTGACCATCAGGATGACGGGGAAGTGGGCCTGCCGGAGGGTCTGGATTAGGACGGCGGCTTCAAAGAACTCGTCCATCGTTCCGTAGCCGCCGGGGAACGCGATGAATCCGTTGGCGTACTTCAGGAACATCACCTTACGCACGAAGAAGTATCGGAAGTGCAGGGAGAAGTTCTGATACGCGTTCGGGATTTGCTCCTGGGGAAGCTCGATGTTGAGGCCGAGGCTGGTGCCGCCCGCGGCCGCAGCGCCTTTGTTGGCGGCTTCCATGATTCCGCCGCCGCCGGTGATGATCGCGAATCCGGCCTGGACCAGCTTGCGTGCGGTTGCCTCCGCGAGACGGTAATGCGGGTGCTCGGGCTGCGTTCGGGCGGAGCCGAAGATCGATACGGCCGGACCGACCGAGGCCAGTTCCTCGAATCCCTCGGTGAACTCCGCCATGATGTGGAAGATTCGCCAGAGGTCTCTTACGGGGTTCTCCACGCCTTCCAGCACGTTGTTTCTTCTGGGTCGCATATCACCACAAGTCGGGCCGATTGGCGGCCGGACAATACTGGGCGATCGGGCACTCGGGACAATGTGGCTTTCGTGCCGCGCAGATTCTTCGGCCGTGAAAGATCAGCAGATGGCTGAAGAGTGTCCAATCTCTTTTTGGGACTATATCGGCTAAATCGGACTCCAGCTTTACCGGATCGCTATTCTCGGACAGTTGGAGCCGGCGGGAGAGCCGGATCACGTGCGTATCACAGGCGATGGCGGGGACGCCGAACGCGTTGCCCAGCACGACATTGGCGGTCTTTCGGCCCACGCCCGGCAGGGTGAGAAGCTCTTCCATCGTGCCGGGGACCTTGCCGCCAAAGTCATCGACGATCTTGCGGGCCGCCCCTTGGATACTGACGGCCTTGTTGTGGTAGAAGCCGCAGGTCCGGATATCCTCCTCGATCTGCTTGGGGTCCGCGTTGGCCCAGTCGGAGGCGGACGCGTACTTCTTGAACAGGTCTTTCGTGACCAGGTTGACCCGGACGTCTGTGCACTGGGCCGAGAGGATCGTTGCGATCAGAAGCTCCAGTGGGTTCGCGAAATGCAGGGCGATGGTGGCGTTGGGGTAGGTCTTCCTCAGGATCGGCGTGATTCTTCTGACCTGCTCCGCCGCGGCAGCCTTGTCGAAGGTCCCCGCCTTTTCGGTGTTCTTATCCGCTTTTGGGGTTGTGGTCGAGCTTTTCTTCCCCGCCATGTGCTGTGGCCTCCGGTAGTCTGTTGAGAATTTGGACCAATTGTCCCTTATCGAAAATGCCGCGTAGCTTCTCTTGCGATCCGTCCGGCAAAAGGACGACATTCACCGGCACGTTGCCGGCCTCGCCATAGACCTGCTGGAGGTCCTTCGTCGCCGGATAGTCGATGACCGTCGTATCGGCCTTGATCGCCAGCACGCCTTTGGCCCGGATGAGTCTCGCGACATCCGGGTCGTGGTAGACCTTGCGATCCACGATCTTGCAGTTGGTGCACCAGTCGGCCATGAAGTCCAGCAGGACGGGCCGGTTCTGTGAGACGGCTTGCTGCACGAGTTTTGCGTCATACGGCTGCCAGTCGATGGCGGTCTCGGCGGACCGTCCCGGCATCGGCAGCAGCCACAGCCCGCCGCCCGCCGCGATGAGCACCGCCGTCGTCCGAATCGTCCACCTGCGGGACGCCGGGGTGGAGAAGTCCACCCACTTGCCCCACATCCACGCGCAGAAGCTAAAGACGATGCCGTAGGTCAGGACGTTCAGGAGTCTGTCTTTGGGCAGAGCGGCCAGCGTCAGCTTGACCGCGATGAAGAACAGCAGAAAAGCCGTGGACTTCTTGAAGACCTCCATCCAGTGCCCCGGCTTGGGGATTCGGTCGATCAGAGACGGGACCAGGACGAGCACGGCGTAGGGCAGGGCCATGCCGACGCCCATGAGCACGATGGCCGTGCTGCTGACGAGCAGGGGCTGGGTCTGCGCCCACACGAGGACGAAGCCGAGCAGGGCTCCGCTGCAAGGCGTGCTGAGGACCCCGGCGAAAAAGCCCATGCCCGCCGAGCCGGCGATGCCCGAGGTGACGCCTTGCCTGCTCGTGATGGCGGACGGTAGCGACAGCGTGACGACGTCCAGCATCACCAATCCGAAAAAGACAATCGCCAGGAATAGAACGATGACGGCGCCCGGGTATCGGAAGAGGCTGTTCAGGTCGAGCACCGCTCCCGTGGTCAGGTTGATGATCGCGGACACGAGGGCGAACACGGCGAAAAAACCGACGACGCCCGCGGAGAAGGCCAGTCCCGACGCGAGGCGCCGGCCGCCCGCCCGCTTGGACTGGTCGATCAGCCGCAGGAGAATCAGGGGCAGGACCGGCAGTACGCAGGGCATGAGGTTGATGGATAGACCGGCGAGGACCGCGAGGAGATAGTAAAGGGCCGTTCCGTGGGCGGGGATCGTCGGCTGGGCGATCGCCGGCGGGGTGATGGTCGGCGGCGAGAGCTGCGGCCAAGTGCTCATCGTGCCCAGGTCCACCGTGACGGTCAGGGTTCTGTCGAAGGGCGGCAGGCACAACTGGCTCGTGCACGCGATTCCTCGGATTCGCGCCGTGATCTGGGCGTTGGTTGGCGTGGCCGCCGCGGGTTTGCGAATCGGGACAAAGACGCGGAAATCGCCGGCGTAGACCTCGACGGTCTTTCCCGCCGAGTCAACGAACGTCTGCCACTGGGGGAACACCGGCTTGCCGAACTCGACGCCGCTGGAGGAGGCTTCGACTTTCAATTGCAGGCCGGGCGAAGGCACCGTCTCCTCGCGGGCGTAGTAGTGCAAGTCCTTCGTACCCGCGAAAACGACTGCCAGACCGGGCTGACCGTCCATGCGGGCCGGCTCTACGTGTGCATCCGAGTGCTCATTCTCATACCGGACGATCCGGCCTGCAGCGGCCCTGTCCGCCGGGGGAGCACTCTGCACGCCCCGAGCAAGGCCCGGCACCAGGTACAGGGCCAAACTGATCGCGCACGCCCAAACCGGCTTTGTCCCAATCATCGCAGATTCCCGAGCCAATGGACGGATTGCCTATTCGCCCAACGGTTGTGCCTGCTCTGCCTGCTCGTGCTTTTCCCCGTCTTTCGAGGCCTTGGCCTGTTCCGCCGCCAGCAGATCGCCCACCGTAGGCTTGTCCAATCGGCCGCCGTCCAGAATGATCTTGACGTCGTCGGCGTCGAGCGTTTCGTATTTGAGCAGGGCCTGGGCGACTCGCTCCAGCTTGTCTCGATTCGCCTCGATCACCACCTTGGCCAGCTTGTAGGCCTCATCCATGATATGCTTGACCTCGGCGTCGATATCCTCCGCGGTCTTCTCGGAATACTCGCGTTCATTCGGCATCATGTAGATGGCGTCTTTCGCCCCGAGGTCCGATCCATAACTGATGGGGCCGAGATGGTCGCTCATCCCCCACGTCAGGACCATCTGCCGGGCGATCTTCGTGGCCTGCTCGATGTCGGACTGCGCGCCGCTGGAGATGTCGTCGCAGAACAACTCCTCGGCGATGCGCCCGCTGAAACAGACCTGGAGCAGGGCGATGCAGTAGCGCTTCGTGAACATCGTGCGATCTTTCTCGGGCAGGGCGAACGTGGCGCCGCCCATCGGGCCGCGCGGGATGATGCTGACCTTGTGCAGGGGGTCGGCGTCCTTGGTGAGGCACTGGACCAGCGTATGCCCGGCCTCATGATAGGCGGTGATTTCCCGCTCTTGTTGATCGATCACGCGGCTGCGCTTGGCGCGTCCCCAGCGCACCTTGTCCCTGGCCTCTTCCAGATCGCTCAGCTCGATACTGTCCTTATTGGCCATAGTCGCGGCCAGGGCGGCCTCATTGATGATCGCCGCCAGGTCGGCGCCGCTGAACATCGGGGTGCCCCGGGCCAAGCGTTCGAGGGTCGTGTGAGGATCGAGCTTGACCTTGCGGGCATGGACCCGCAGGATCTCCAGCCGGCCCTTGAGGTCCGGCAGCGGCACGACGACTTGGCGGTCGAATCGGCCGGGCCGGGTCAGGGCGTGATCCAGGATATCCGCACGGTTCGTCGCCGCGATGACGATCACCTGGTCATTGGTGTCGAAGCCGTCCATCTCGACGAGGATCGCGTTGAGAGTCTGCTCCCGCTCGTCGTGGCCGCCGCCCACGAAGCTGGCGCCGCGCTTGCGGCCGATGGCGTCGACTTCATCCAGGAAGATGATACAGGGCGAATTGTCCTTGGCCTGCTTGAACAGGTCGCGGACGCGCGAGGCCCCGACGCCGACGAACATCTCGACGAAGTCGCTGCCCGAGATGCTGAAGAACGGTACGTCGGCCTCGCCGGCGATGGCTTTGGCCAGCAGGGTCTTGCCGCATCCCGGCGGACCGATCAACAGAACGCCGCGCGGGATGCGCCCGCCGAGCCGCTGGAATTTCTTCGCATTCCGGAGAAACTCGATGATCTCGGCGACCTCTTCCTGCGCCTCATCAATGCCGGCCACGTCCTTGAACGTGACCTTGACGCGGTCTTTCCCTTGCACGCGATGACGGCTGCGGCCGAAGGACATCAGCATCCCGCCGGCGCCGCCGCGGAGGTTCCGGGCAAAGAAAATGTAGAAGAAGCCCACGAGCAGCAATACCGGCAACAGCCAGTTCAACAGCCACAGCATCCAAATCCGCTGTTGCGTATACTCATACTTCAGATCGTACTTCGGATTGTCGGCCGCCTGTTTCTGAAGGGAGTTGAGGATTTCGTTGAGCCGTTCTTTGGCCCCGCTGTCCGGCCGGTAGTTCACTTTGAAGGCCAGAGCCTTCGTCTCGTTGGCCGCCTCCGAGCCTTCCTTGAACTTGCCGCTGATCTCGGTCTCCCCGATATCGATGCGCTCGATCTGCCCTCCCTCCTCAAGATACTGGATGAACTGATCCCAGCGAATCGTATTTGTCACCAGCCCTTGCTGAAGCATCATCATCGCCGCAAAGAGGATGACGGCGACGATCAGCCAACTGAGCGGGCTGCGCTTGTAGGCAGGAAGCGTCGGCTTCTTATTCGGACGCCGGCTGGGCGGTCGGTGCGAGTCACTTGGATGGCTATTCGGTGGATTCTTCATAGTCTCTATGGCCTGGCCCCAGCCGCTGCGTTTGGACTTTTGTGACCGGGGCGCATCATCGATCCTTTCTACTTACCACGGATTCTCCATAAGCTGTACGATATCCTGAGCCAGCTTGTTTGCCGCCACGGCGGAGGCATAGGCAAAGTCTTGCCCCTGGAATTCGGAATAACTGGCCGCGGCGGTCACCGTGCGGCTGTTGATCATGAGCTTGCCGTTCTTCATGTCCTTCCAATTCACGACGGCGGTCAGGACGACCTCTTTCTCCAAGGCCCGGCCGATATCCCGCTCGATGGTCAGGATCGATTCGCCGGCGGTGACCACTTGTCCGCTCATCACGCTGTCGGCCCGATCCCGGCTGGACACGATCTTGTACGGCGTATCGACCTCGATCCGCTTGGCCAGGGCGTCCGACAGCGTAAACTCGATTCCGCGGCGAAAACTGCGGTTGTCGAACATCTCCAGGTAGACATTGTTCACATCGCTTGGAAACAGGGAGGTATTCGTGTAGCCGGTCGAGACCCCGCACCCGTCCGCGAGAAGCGCGAAGCACGAAACCGCCGGGACGGCGGAAATTCGGAATCCGAAACTCGAAATCCGCAACAAACCAAAAATCCAAAGCAGGAAATGCCGGCGCCGGACCGCGGCCCGTTTCGAATTCCGAGTTTCGAATTTCGAATTCTCTGTTTTTAGGCGTCTACTTGCCACCGGCTTGATCCTTGTCCAGGGCTTCCTTGGCCATCGCGCCGGCCTCGGTGTTGGGCCAGTTGCGTACGACCATGTCGAAATACAGGTTGGCCGCCTGGTGCTTGTGCGTTCGGCGATAGAACTGCCCGATAGTGAGCTGCTTGAGGGCCATTTCTTCGTCGATGTGCTGCATCTTGTCCGGGACGTCGTTCTCCGTGGCGTCCTCGGGGTACAGGGCCAGGAACTTCGCGTAGTAGGTCCGGGCCGTTGTCAGTTTCGAGGCATCGTAGTTCGGCCTCTTCGGCTCCGAGGGCTGATCGTAGGCGGCCAAGTTATCCTCCGCCATGCGGTACAGGGCTCGTTTCCCGAGGGGGCCGGTCTCCCAGTAGGAGGCGATCTCCGACCATTTCAGATACGCCTCTAAGTACTTTCCCCTCGCCTCAAAATGCTCGGCCACGGCGATGGCGGCCCGCAGACCGACGCCGTTGGGCTCATCCAAACCGGCTCGATCGCTGACCTTCTCCATGAGGGAGACGCCTTCCGCATAGCCGGAGATCTTGAAAAGGCCCAGAACGGTCTTTTTGCGGCCTTGCAGGTAGGCCTGGGCCATATCGAATTCTCTCTGCAAAGCCGGTGCGGAAAACTCGCTGCCCGCGTAATTCTTCAGCATCTTCTCGAATTTTCCCAGGGCCTTGCCGTAGTGGTCGCGCCAATACTGGAGTTCGCCGTTGATAAACAGATCGAGGTCCGGGCCGACGCGGTCCGGGAATTCCTCCTTGATCTGTTTGAGGGCCTCCTTGACCTCGCCCGCCTCTCCGGCTCGCGCCAGCTCCTTCAATTCGGAAATCGCGTGCAGGTATCGTTCCTGCGGGTCCGAAGCTACGGACTCCCATCGATCCCCATCCTTTAGCCGCCAGGTCTCGGCCGTCGCGCTGGAGCAACATGACAGGGCGACGCACACGGCCATGCCCAAGAAGGGGACCCCAAACGCGACACGTCGCGTTTGGGAACCCAACCCAATCCTTTGTTTCGACATCATTCCGCTCGCAAAAACACAGACAGAAGGTTTCCGAAGCCACCTTCGGCATTGTGGCAATTATACCGGTCCACCGGTGTATTTCAACAAAAGGATAATTACGGTTCGGCGGCGCCCGCCCTGCAAGGCGGCCACGGCTCTTGACAAGGGCGCTCCGGCCTGCTAAAAGAGGGCGGAGGCTCGGTGGTTTTCACCGATTCTGCTCTTAAGGAAGGACCCGTAGAGAGAAGTTGGGCAAATGATGATTGCAGCACTTGGCGCCAAGACGATCCATGACGTCATCAACGCCGGTCATTTCGGCCGGTTCGCTTGGCGGTCCGTGGTGACCGCGGCTCGCAGTTGCGCGTCCAGGCGAACGTATCCGCTTGTCTGGAACCAGATGAACCTCATTGGGGTTCGCAGCGTCCCCGTCATCATGATTACCGGGGCCTTCGTGGGGATGACGCTGGCCGTACAGGCGTACGACCAGTTGGCGGGCATGGGATTGGAGGAACACCTCGGGACCCTCATTAACATCTCGGTGGTGAAGGAACTTGGCCCCGTTTTGGCGGCGGTCATGCTGGCCGGACGGATTGGCGGCGCCCTGACGGCCGAGTTGGGAACGATGAACGTCACCGAGCAGATCGACGCGGTCCGCAGCATGGGGACCGATCCGATTCGCTATCTGGTGGCGCCGCGATTCCTGGCCTGCCTACTGCTGACGCCCGTGCTGATCATCTACGCGGACCTTTTGGGTGTCGTGGGCGGGGCGCTGGTCAGCTTCCTGCAGTTCCATATCAACAGCCGGGCGTACTGGGACCTCAGCGCCTACGGCGTGGACTTCTGGGATATCGCGGTTGGAGTGGTGAAGGGGTTTTTCTTCGGCGGTGCCATTGCCGTGATCAGTTGCTACAAAGGCTTCACCTGCGAGGAAGGCGCTCATGGGGTCGGTCAAGCGTGTACGGATGCGTTTGTGGCGAGCTTTATTTCGATCCTGGCCCTGGATTTTGCCTTGGCGGTCATCTCCAAGAACCTCTACGCGATTTTCTGGCCGCTCAAGAGCCTGGTTGGCTGAGGTCCAGTTAGGAACAAACGATGGATGGCAATGGCGAAAAACACGGCAACGCGCACGAGGGCGGGATCATCGAGGTCAAGAATCTGACCAAGAGATTCGGGGCCAAGCTGGTGCTTGACAATATTTCTCTGTCCATCGAGAAGGGTAAAACCACGGTCGTGATCGGCCCCAGCGGCTGCGGCAAGACGGTCCTGATCAAGCATTTCATCGTGCTCGTCAGGCCCTCGGAGGGGCGGGTGTGCTTCGAAGGCCGCCGGGTGGACAATCTGGGCGAGCGGGAATTGAGCAAGGTCCGCACGCACTTCGGATACCTCTTCCAGGAAGGGGCCCTCTTCGACAGCATGACCGTAGCGGAGAACATCGTGTTCCCGATTCGGCAGAACTACAAGGTGAAGAATTGGGATGAGGTCGACGACATCGTCAAGGCGAAGCTGGCGATGGTGGGGTTGGATGGCTTTCAGAATCACTATCCTGCGCGGCTCTCCGGCGGCCAGCGTAAGCGGGTCGCCCTCGCTCGGGCGATTGCGCTCAATCCCGAGGTGATCCTGTACGACGAGCCGACGACGGGGCTGGACCCGATCCGCGCGGACATCATCAACGAGCTGATCCTCAAGCTCGAGCGCGAGCTGGGCGTTACAACCGTCGTTGTGACGCACGACATGAAGAGCGCCTACAAGGTGGCGGACCGCATCATCATGCTGCACAACGGCAAGATCATCGCCGACGGCGACGCCGACCACATTCGCAATCACCCGCACCCGGTGGTGCAGCAGTTCATCGACGGCCACGTCGGTGAGGACGATTTGGCTGTCCTGCGGATGACCGGCTCCGCCGGATCGGCCCAGTTCCTGCCGAGGGATTTCGAGCAGTAGACGATATTCCGGGTGGCACGGCCAAACTTGGTTGACCGTGCTCGCAGTGCTTATGACAGAAAGACAACCAGCGCAGATCGCCGCCGACTTGGCCAGGCTCGTTCGCGGCGAGGTCTTCGCGGACATCATCCACCGCGTTGCTTTCAGCACGGATGCGAGCAGCTACCGGATCGTCCCGCAGTGTGTCGTGGCGCCGCGGGACGTGCGGGATATCGTCGCGGCCGTGCAGTATGCCGGCGACCAGGGTCTTTCGGTGGCCGCGCGGGGGGCCGGCAGCGGGGTGGCGGGCGAGTCGCTGTGCCGCGGGATCGTGCTCGACACGACTCGCTACTTGAAGCGGATCGTGCGGATTGACGGCGCGGCCGTGACCTGCGAGCCGGGTGTGGTGCTCGACGATCTGAACAAGCGGCTAGGGGAATCCGGCCGCAAGATCGGGCCCGATCCCTCCAGCGGCAACCGCGCGACGATAGGGGGCGTCGTGGCCAACAATGCGACCGGCGCCCACTCTCTCCAGTACGATCACATCGCGGCCTGGGTGGACAGTGTCGAGGTGGTCTTGCCTGACGGCCGCGTTGTGGAATTCACGAATGCGGTGGACGTGGAGCAGGCGTGCGGCGACCGGGTCGGCTGTGTGGCGAAGGACTGTTGGTCTCTTTTGACGGAAAACAAGACGATCATCGACAAGGCGGTCCCCGCCAGCAAACGCAACCGCGCGGGCTACAATATCGCTGGGATTTGCCGGGACAACACGATCGACCTCGCGCGTCTCTTGGCCGGCTCCGAGGGCACGCTGGCGATTTTCACGAGTCTGACGCTGCGAACCGTGCCCCTGCCCGCAGCCAAGGGGCTTCTGCAACTGGAGTTCGATTCGCTCGACAGCATGGCCCGGGCCGTCCCGGCCATCGTCAGGACCAACCCGACCGCCTGCGAGTTGATGGACCGATACCTCATCGACCTGGCGGTGGACCAGCTTCCGCAGTACTGCGACATCCTGCCGGCCGGGGCCGCCGCCGTGCTCTTAGTCGAGCATACGGGTGAATCGGCGGTCGAGGTCCGTGAGAAGATCGAGGCGACGGACCTGGCCGTCGGCAAACGCGCCGCCGGCCGGACGATCATCACGGACCCGAAGGCCCAGGCCCGCGTCTGGAAGTCCCGCAAAGACGCCGGGCCGCTGCTGTACCGTAATCGCCGTCGCCAGCATCCGGCGGAGTTCATGGAGGATGCCAGCGTCGATCACCAGCGGCTGACGGAGTACATCGCCGGACTCCAGAAGATTCAAAAGAAGCATAGCATCACGATGTCGTTCTTCGGCCACGCCGGGGATGGCGAGCTGCACCTGCGGCCCTACCTGGACCTGGGCGACCCCGCGGATCGAGAGAAGATGAAAGCCATCGCCGAGGACGTCTTTACGCTGGCTTGGTCGCTCGGCGGGACCATCAGCGGCGAGCACGCGGTCGGCCTGATCCGCGCCGCGTATCTGCGCCGGCAATACGGCGACGCGTACTATGACGTGCTCAAGGGCATAAAAAAAATATTCGATCCGACGGCCCTGATGAACCCGGGCAAGATTCTCAACGAGGACCCCGACGTAATGTTCACCAACCTGCGGCGGGAGCACCCCGTCCTCCCCGAGCGGGCCAAGTCGGACATGCTCTTCAAGGACAGCGAGCTGGAGCTCGAATTGGAGCAGTGCTATGGGTGCGGGCTCTGCCTGGGCCGGGAGCCGGCCCTTCGCATGTGTCCCGTGTTCCGAGCGACGGGGGAGGAGCTGGGCAGCTCGCGCGCCAAGGCCAATCTGCTCCATTACTGGGCGACCGGGCAGCTTGAGGAGAAGGACTTCGAGTCGCCGGAGTTTCGCAAATTCCTGGATCTGTGCGTAAACTGCAAGATGTGCGAGCGGCAGTGCCCCTCCGGCGTGAATGTCTCGATGCTCATGGCGGCCGCCCGCGCCGAGTACGTCCGCCGCAAGGGTCTTCGCCGGACCGAGTTCGTCCTGAGCCACAATCGCTACCTGAGCATGCTGGGCAGTACGTTTGCACCACTGTCCAACCTGTTCCTGCGGCTGCCCATATCCAAATGGCTGCTGGAGCGAGTCACCGGAATCGACAAACGCCGGAGCATGCCTATGTTCGGCCGCGGGTCATTTCTGAAAGCCGGCCGCAAGTACCTCGCTTCCTGCGGGCCGATTGCCAAGCCCGTGGATCGAGTGGCGTACTTTGTCGATACCTACGCCAATTTCAACGACCACGAGCTCGGCTTCGCCGTCGTGGATGTCCTTCGTCACAACGGGGTCGAGGTCATCCTGCCCGATCAGCGTCTGGCCCCGCTGCCTGCCATTGTCTACGGCGACGTCCGGACGGCTCGCCGCGATCTGTCATACAATGTGAAGCACCTCGCCGAGGCGGTGTGCCAAGGCTATAAGATTGTCTGCTCCGAACCCAGTGCTGCTCTGTGCCTGAGGGAAGAGCTTCGCCATTACGTGGCGGGGGAGGATGCCTCCCTCGTTTCCCGGAACACCTGCGAGTTGATGAACTACCTCTCGACTTTGCGCGGCCAAGGCAAGCTCAAAGCCCCGAAGGAACCCATAGCAGACAAGTTCGTCTATCATCTGCCTTGCCATCTATGCGCGGTGGGCGACGACACGGTGACGCTACGTCTGCTTCAGGAACACTTTAAGATTGACGTGGTGGACCTCCAGGCGGGCTGCTGCGGCCTGTCCGGCACCTTCGGTATGCAGCACAAGAACTACAACCTGGCTGCGCAGATCTCCGAGAACCTCAAGGCCGCCCTGAAGAAATCGCCGACGCAGAACGTCCTGACCGAATGCGCCGCCTGCAAAATGCAGATCGAGCACATCGCCCCGGCCAGCACGAGCCATCCGATCAAGCTCATCGCCCAGTGCTACGGCCTTTAGACGCGGTGAGTGCTATCCTGAACGCAGCGGAGTTGGCTATTTCCGGTTTGCGGTTTACAATTGGTCTGTGTCCGATGGTGAATCGCGGTTCGTAAATCCGGAGGATTTGCGATGGGATCGACGGAAATCTTGAAAGAAGCCGTGCTTTGGGAGCCGGCGGAAGAACAAAAGGTCCATTGCCGGCTGTGCGGCTTTCGGTGCCTGATCGGCGAGGGCAAACTGGGCCACTGCAACGTGCGAAAGAACACCGGCGGCAAGCTGTACTCGTTGAACTACCACAAGGTCTGTGCGACCAATCCCGATCCTATCGAGAAAAAGCCGCTGTATCATTTTCTGCCCGGCAGCCGCAGCTTCTCCATCGCGGCGGTCGGCTGCAACTTGCGATGTGAGTTTTGCCAGAACTGGCAGATCAGCCAGGCCGCCCTGGAGACCGGGCGAATCGACGGCGAGACCGTCGCGCCGGAGCAGATCGTCGAGGCCGCCGTTCGGACCGGCTGCAAAAGCGTTGCCTACACGTACACGGAGCCGACCGTCTTCATGGAGCTGTGCCACGACTGTGCCCGGCCGGCCAAAGAGAGGGGACTCGCCAACGTTTTCGTCAGCAATGGGTACATGACCCGGGAGGCGATTGACTTCGCGGCCGAGTGGCTCGACGGCATCAACGTGGATCTCAAGGCGTTCAGTGACGACTACTACAAGAACCTCTGCGGCGCTCGACTTGGGCCGGTGCTGGACTCCATTGCCTACATAGCCAAGGAAACGGACATCTGGATCGAGATCACGACGCTGCTGCTGCCGGGCCAGAACGACTCCGAGGAGGAGCTGAAGAAGCTCGCCGATTGGCTGGCTACGGAGGCCGGGCCGGACGTGCCCTGGCATGTCAGCCGGTTCTATCCTCAGTACAAATACACGGATTCCGAGCCCACGCCACTGGAGGCCATGCAGCGGGCCGAGGAGATCGGCAAGGCGGTCGGCCTGCACTACGTGTATCTCGGTAACGTGCCGGGCACGGATGGCGAAAACACCTACTGCTACCACTGCCATACGAAGCTCATCGAGCGGAGGGGCTATCGGATCATTGCCAATCATATTAAGGATTCCAAGTGCCCGAATTGTGGCACGCAGATCGCCGGTTTTGGAGTGTGAGATGACATGAAGATTGTTGCCGACGCCAATATCCCGTTCGTTCGCGAATGCTTCTCTTCCGTCGGGGAGGTCGAGGTCTTGAGCGGGCGTGACATTACCTCGCAGAAGGTGGCCGATGCGGACGCTCTACTGGTTCGCAGCATCACGCCGGTGAAGGAAGAGTTGTTATCGGGCAGCGCCGTGCGTTTTGTCGGCACGGCCACGATCGGCTTCGATCATGTCGATCTTGGCTACCTTGAGCACAACCACATCGGTTTCGCTTCCGCGCCGGGCTCGAACGCCAACTCCGCCGCGGAGTACATCATTGCTGCTCTGCTGCAGGTCGGGCGCAAGCGCAAGGTCCAGCTTGATGGCCAATCCATTGGCGTTATCGGCGTGGGCAATGTTGGCAGCCGGGTCGCTCGCAAATGCGAGGCGCTGGGCATGCACGTCCGGCGAAACGATCCGCCGCTTCAGCGCCAAACCGGCAACCCGCAATACGTGCCCATTGGGGTACTGTATGACTGTGACTTCTTCACGATTCACACGCCGCTCACGCGTGAGGGTATCGACAAGACGTTCCACCTTGCGGATGCCGGGTTCTTCTCCTCTCTGAAACCAGGGGCAGTCTTTTTCAATGCGTCCCGAGGGGCCGTCACGGACTCCGAGGCCCTCAAGGCGGCGATCAGGGCCGGTCGGTTGCGGGCGGCTGTGCTCGATGTCTGGGAGGATGAGCCAAACATTGACACGGGACTGTTGGAGATGGTTGATCTCGGCACACCCCACATTGCGGGCTACTCTTTCGACGGCAAGGTCGCCGGGATGATCATGATCTACAACGCTCTCTGTGCCCATTTTCACCTGCCGCCGGCGCGCAAAATCGAGGATTTCCTGCCCCAGCCGGAGGTCCCGAGACTGGACCTTGAGACCGGTGAGTTGAGCGACGAAGAGCTGCTGGCGCGTGCCGTGGAACAGGTCTACAGTATCAAGCGCGACGACGAGAATCTGCGGCAGATCGTGCGTCAACCATCCGACCGGCGCGGGCGATTCTTTGATGATCTGAGGAAGCACTATCCCGTTCGTCGCGAGTTCCACAATACGACGGTCTCGCTCGACAAGCCGAGAGGAAGCCTGGCCCGAAAACTCCGGGGCATCGGTTTCAAAGCGGAAGGGAGACAGTGAGGATGGAAGCAGTTTCGAACGCTGTGCTTCAATGGCCGAGGGGGCGTCTGGACTTCTCCTGCGGCTGTCTTGTCATGGGGATCCTGAACGTCACGCCGGATTCGTTCAGCGACGGTGGCCAATTCCTGGATGCAGATAAGGCGGTCAAGCATGGCCTGGAAATGGCGGGACAAGGTGCGGCGATCATCGACGTGGGCGGCGAATCGACCCGTCCGGGTGCGCAGCCTGTTCCACCGGCCGAACAAATCCGGCGTGTCGTCCCCATCACTGGGGCTTTGGCCGAGACGATCGACATCCCCATCAGCATTGACACACACGACGTCGAGGTGGCACGAGCGGCACTGATGGCGGGGGCCTCGATCCTCAACGATATCACCGCTCTGTCCGACCAGCGAATGGCGGAGTTGGCCGCCCAGCAGCAAGTCCCGGTGATTCAGATGCACATGCAGGGGACGCCCGCGACGATGCAGGTGGAGCCTCACTATGACGACGTGGTGACGGAAGTCCGCGATTTCCTGCTGGCTCGTGGTGAGCGAGCAAGGGGCTTCGGCATTCCGAAAGAGCGTATTTTCATCGACCCCGGCATCGGCTTCGGCAAGACCCTCCACCACAACCTGCTGCTCTTGCGGAATCTCGACAAGCTCGTGGCCACCGGCTATCGCGTTCTGGTCGGACCGAGCCGCAAGGCCTTCCTCGGCAAGCTCACAGGCAAAGAGAATCCCGCCGACCGCCTCTTCGGCGCGGCGGCTGCGGTGGCCCTCTGTGCAGCAGCCGGCGTATCGATCGTCCGCGTCCACGACGTTGGAGAAATGGTCGATGTGGTGAAAGTGACGAACGCGATCATGAAGCAGTCATAGGTCCCGTCGGTCCCGGGCTATCGCCATCTCATGTCATGCCGTCAAGGGCCGCCTTCAGGACGTCATCGGTGTTCTCCACGAACACCAAGTCGAGGCCCTTGATGGTCTCCGGGCGAATATCAGCGATGTCCTTCCTATTCCGCGCGGGCAGAATGACCTTCTTGATGCCGGCCTCCTTGGCGGCCAGCAGTTTCTCCTTGAGTCCGCCAATCGGCAGGACCAAGCCGCGCAGGGTGATTTCGCCGGTCATGGCCACCTCCGGCCGAGTGGGCTTATGCAGCAGCAGGCTGACCAGCGACGTGAACATCGCAACGCCAGCGCTGGGCCCATCCTTCGGCACAGCGCCCGCCGGCACGTGGATGTGATAGTCGAACCTGCCGAACTGCTTCACGTCGATATCGAGCCGTTTGGCGTTGGCCTTGATGACCGAGAACGCCGCCTGCGCGCTCTCCTTCATCACATTGCCAATCTGGCCGGTGAGCTGCAGGTGTCCCTTGCCCGGCATGGCGGCCGATTCGATGAACAGCAGCTCGCCGCCGACGGGAGTGTAGGCCAGCCCGGTTGCCACGCCCGGAATCCCGGACCGCAGGGCCAGCTCGGACTCGAATTGGGTCGGGCCGAGGATTGAGGCGAGGTCCTTCTTGCCAATCGTCCTCCTCCTCTTGTCCCGCCGGGCGATTTCGGTGGCGACCGCGCGGCAGATGGCAGCGATATTCCGTTCGAGGTTCCGCACGCCGGCCTCCCGCGTGTAGCTGGCGATGATCGTGGCCAACGCCTCCTCCTTGATCGTCAGGTGTACCTCCTTGAGGCCGTGCTCCTTGAGTTGACGCGGAACCAGGTACTTTTTGGCGATATTCAGCTTCTCCTGGGTCGTGTAGCCGGGCAGTTCGATGATCCCCATGCGATCCTGCAATGCCGGCGGGATCGGCTCGGCGTAGTTGGCCGTGCCGATGAACATGACGGTGGAGAGATCAAACGGCTGGTCCAGGTAGTGATCGGTGAACGTGTTGTTCTGCTCCGGGTCCAGCACTTCGAGCAGCGCACTGGACGGGTCGCCGCGAAAATCGGCGCCGATTTTGTCCATTTCATCGAGCATGAACACGGGGTTGCGGCTGCCGCACTTCCTCAATTCCTGGAGGATGCGGCCGGGCAGGGCCCCAATGTAGGTGCGCCGATGCCCCCGGATGTCCGCTTCGTCTCGAATGCCGCCCAGCGAGATGCGCACGAACTTGCGGCCCATCGAGCGGGCGATGGACTTGCCCAGCGACGTCTTGCCCACGCCCGGCGGCCCGATGAAGCACAAGATAGGGCTTTTGCCAGTGGGATTGAGCTTTCGCACCGCGAGGAATTCGAGAATCCGCTTCTTGATTTTGGTCAGATCGTAGTGGTCGCGATTGAGAATCCGCTCGGCCCGCGCAATATCGAGCTGATCCTGGGTCTGCACGGACCAGGGCAATTCGCACACCCAGTCCAGGTACGTCCGGATCACGCTGTACTCGGGCGAGGCCGCCGGGATTTTGTTCAGCCGGTCCAGCTCGCGGAGCGCCTCCTCCTCCACGGACTTGGGCATCTTGGCCTTGGCGATATTCTCGTGCAGCTCCCTCAGTTCCTCCGTTCTGGCATCCTGCTGGCCCAGCTCCGTCTGGATGGCCTTAAGCTGCTCCTGCAGGAAGTACTCGCGCTGGGTCTTATCGATGGACTCTCTGACGCGACCCTGGATCTTGTGGCTCAGCTCCAGCACTTCGAGTTGATGCGCCAGGACGACGGAGATCGTCTCGAGTCGCTTGCCGGGGTCGAGCTCCACCAGTAATGCCTGCCTCTGCGGGAGATCCATGCTGAGGTTGGCCGCGAGGAAGTCGGCGAGCGAGGAGGGGTCCTCAATGTTTTCGAGCAGCACGGAGGCCTCTTCCGGGATGTTCGGGCTCAGGGCGATCATGCGATTGGCGCTGTGCCGGACGCTGACCGCCAAGGCCTGAAGCTGCTTGGTCATCTTCGTCCGGACGTGGAGCATTTTGATTCTTGCCTTGAGGTACGGCCTGGTCGCGACCCGCTCGACGAGCCGGAACCGGGCGATCCCGTGGACCACGATATTGATCGAGCCTTGGGGCATCTTGATCGTTTTGAGCACGGAGGCGGTCGTGCCGACGGAGTACAGGTCGCCGAACTCCGGCCTGTCGGTATCGGGATTGCGCTGCGTGAGCAGTCCAATGACCGTCTCATTCGGCTCCGTATTCTTCAGAAGGGCCTTGCTGCGTTCCCGCCCCACGGCCAGGTGCGTCACCGTTCCGGGATAGACCACGGTGTTGCGAATGGGCAGGATGCCGATCACCTCCGGCACCTTCAGGTCGAGGTCATCGTCGTGAAACGGCTCATCGTCATCATCCATATAGGCCTCGATCTCATCGGTCTCGTCCGGTCGCATCTGATCCATCCACTCGTCGCCGCTGAAGAGTCGTAATCTGTCAAAGTAATTTGCCATGCACCTGTTCGATTGGGCCTCTCGTTTTGTCTGGATTATACCTGATACTATACGCCAACGGGCAAGATTGGGTCGAAATTCGCAAAAGATTGTCAGCTCGCAGGAGGGCAAGACCAGCCGCATGGGAAAACGCACACTCCCCCCGACCTCAACTCGGTGTCCGAAGAGGGCGTCTTTGACACAGCCAGTTGGCGCCGATAGCGAAGACCTGTCCGCGGCCTATTTGATCCCGGCGTGGTAGCTCTGGAGCGACCGGACGGGGGCAGTGCCGTTGCGAGCCTCGGCGATGCCCTTGACCGCTGCCGCGGCGGCGGCCGTCGTCGTGATGTACGGGATCTTGTACTTGATCGCCGCTTTGCGAATATAGGAATCGTCGTGGCTGCTGAGGCGACCCGCCGGCGTGTTGACCAGGAGCTGGATTTCGCCGTTCTTGATCGCATCGACGATGTTCGGCCGGCCCTCATGCATCTTGAGAATCTGCTCGGCTTTGACGCCGTTCTGCGCGAGGTACTTGTACGTCCCCTCGGTCGCCTTGATCCGGAATCCGAGTTTCTGAAACTCCCGGGCCACTTTCAGGGCATTCTTCTTGTCCTCATCCGTTACGGTGATAAGGACCGTACCCTGCAACGGCAATTCCTGTTTGGCCGCCTGCTGCGATTTGTAGAACGCCAAGCCGAAAGAGTTCGCCATGCCCAGCACTTCGCCCGTCGAGCGCATCTCGGGCCCGAGGAGGGGGTCCACCTCGGGGAACATGTTGAACGGGAAGACCGCTTCCTTGACGCCGAAGTGGGGGATCTTTCGTTGCTTGATGCCCAGTTGGGACAGCTTCTTGCCGAGCATACACTGCACGGCCAGCCGGGCCATCTGGATGTTGCAGACCTTGGAGACCAGCGGCACGGTCCGCGACGCGCGCGGGTTGGCTTCGAGAATGTAGACGACGTCGTTGCAGATGGCGTACTGAATGTTCATCAGCCCGACGACGTTCAATTCCACCGCGATCCTGCGGGTATACTCGCTGATCGTGTCGATATGCTTCTGCGGCAGGGTCACCGGCGGGATGACGCAGGCTGAGTCGCCCGAGTGGATGCCCGCCAGCTCGATGTGCTCCATGATCGCAGGAATGAACACGTCGGTGCCGTCGGAGATGGCGTCCGCCTCGGTCTCAATCGCGTTTTCAAGGAACTTGTCGATCAGGATGGGCCGCTCCGGCGTGACCTCCACCGCCCGCGCGACGTAGTGGCGGAGCATCTCTTCATCGTGGACGACTTCCATCGCCCGGCCGCCCAGGACATAGGAGGGCCTGACCATCAGCGGATAGCCGATTCGCTGGGCGATCTGTTGAGCCTCCTCGGGACTGCTGGCCATGCCGGACTCCGGCTGCGGAATCCCGAGCTTTCGTATCGCCACGCGGAAGCGGTCGCGGTCCTCGGCCAAGTCGATGGCCTCCGGCGAGGTCCCGATGATCTTGACGCCGGCGCGGGCCAGCTCACTGGCAAGGTTCAGAGGTGTCTGGCCGCCAAACTGGACGATGACGCCTTCCGGCTTCTCCTTCTCGTAAATGCTCAGGACGTCCTCGACCGTCAGTGGCTCGAAGTACAGCTTGTCCGAGGTGTCGTAGTCCGTGGAGACGGTTTCGGGGTTGCAGTTGATCATGATGGACTCATAGCCTTCATCGCGAAGCGTGAAGGCCGCGTGGACACAGCAGTAGTCGAATTCGATGCCCTGGCCGATGCGGTTAGGGCCGCCGCCCAAGACAAGGATCTTCCGTCGCTTGCTCACTCCGACCTTGTTGGGTGCGTTGTAGGTGGAATAGTAGTACGCCGCATTCTCCACGCCGCTGACCGGCACCGCGTCCCATGCCTCGACGACGCCCAGGCCGATGCGGCGCTTGCGAATCTCCTCTTCGGGTACGCCCAGCAGCTTCGCCAGATACTTATCGGCGAATCCGTCTTTCTTGGCCTGGATCAGCAGCTTATCGGGCAGCTTCTTGCCCTTGTACTTGAGGACTTCCTCTTCGAGGGCGACCAACTCCGCCATCTGTTGAATGAACCAATGCTTGATGCGGGTCTTCTCGTACAGGGCCTGAATGCTCGCGCCTTTGCGCAGGGCCTCATACATGACGAACTGTCGCTCGCTGGTGGGATAGGTCAGCAGGCCCAGGAGCTGCTCCAGCGAGAGCTTGTTGAAGTTCTTCGCGAAGCCCAGGCCGTGGCGGCCGATTTCAAGCGAGCGGATCGACTTTTGGAAGGCCTCCTTGTAGTTCTTGCCGATGCTCATGACCTCGCCGACGGCGCGCATCTGGGTGCCGAGTTTGTCCTCCACGCCCTTGAACTTTTCGAAGGCCCAGCGGGCGAACTTGACCACGACATAGTCGCCCGAGGGTGCGTATTTCTCAAGAGTCCCGCTGCGCCAGTACGGGATTTCGTCCAGCGTCAGGCCGGCCGCCAGCAGGGAGGAGACGAACGCGATGGGAAAGCCCGTCGCCTTCGAGGCCAAGGCCGAGGAGCGGGAGGTCCGCGGGTTGATCTCGATGACGACGATCCGCCCGGTGTCGGGATCGTGAGCGAACTGGATGTTTGTGCCGCCGATGACCTCGATGGCGTCGACGATGTCGTAGGAGTACTTCTGGAGTTGCTCCTGGAGCTTCGGGTCGATGGTCAGCATGGGGGCGGTACAATAGGAATCGCCCGTATGAACGCCCATCGGATCGACGTTCTCGATGAAGCAGACTGTGATCTTCTGGCCCTTGGCGTCGCGAACGACCTCCAGCTCCAATTCCTCCCAGCCGAGGACGGATTCCTCGACCAGGATTTGCCCGACCAGGCTGGCGGACAGTCCCCGGCTGGCGATGGTACGCAACTCCTCGATATTGAAGACCGCGCCACCCCCCGTGCCGCCCATGGTGTAGGCCGGACGAATGATGACCGGGTAGCCGATCCGCTCGGCAATCTTCTCCGCCTCCTCCACACTGTAGGCGATTTCACTGCGGGGCATGTCGATCCCCAGCCCCTGCATCGTGTTCTTGAATTCCTGCCGGTCCTCGCCCCGTTTGATGGCATCGATGTTGACGCCGATGACTTTGACGTTGTACTTGTCGAGCACGCCCGCGGCGGCAAGCTCGGACGACAGGTTCAGGCCGGTCTGGCCGCCGAGATTGGGCAGCAAGGCGTCGGGACGCTCGACCTTGATGATCTCCGTCATGGCCGCCAGCGTCAGCGGCTCGATGTACGTGGCGTCGGCCATCCCCGGGTCGGTCATGATGGTCGCGGGGTTGGAGTTGACCAGCACGATCGTGTAGCCAAGCTTCCGCAGTGCTTTGCACGCCTGCGTGCCGGAATAGTCGAATTCGCAGGCTTGGCCGATAATGATCGGGCCGGAACCGATGATCATGACCTTCTTGATGTCCGAACGTTTTGGCATTGGTTCTTTCTCCTTATAGGACAAACCTCCCCCAGCGCGTTAGCGGCGCGGCGGGCGTCGAGGTTGCTGGGCGTCCAACAGGCTCGCGGGATTAAACCAGATTCGCCCCACCCTGTCAAATGGCAAGGCCGGCAAACACGTGGCACGGGTGCCGCCGGCATACGGCGGCGGATTGCCGCGCTCCGCTCGCAATTGTCTGTTCCAGATCCATCGCGTCACCCTGCCTCCGGAAATTGGCTTTGTTTGGCTGACGCCCTGCCAGCCGGCGTCCTTTCCGGTCGGTGCGGGGCAAATTGGCTTTGTTTCGCACGATTGTCCCGCCGGCGGCACCGGCCGTCTTGCCGGCCCTTGCCCACTGCTGTCTGTGCGGCAATTGGCTTTGTTTGGCCGAGGTCTTTTGCGTGTCCAATTCGTCATAACTCTTTTCCCAAAAAGTACTTGCCCTTCCGCTTCGCTCCGGCGGAATTGGCTTTGTTTCGCGCGTCGAGAGTCTGAAGTGTGAAGTTTGAAGTGGGAAGACCCGGAGGACTCGCCGCTGGGCTTTGTGCACTTGACACTTCCCACTTGAAACTCCTCTGCAAATTGCGTTTCCGTTAACCACCGGCTCTGCCGGTGAGCATTCACAAGGCTCTGCCGTTTCGTGCGTGTTTTTGGGTAGGTAGTTCCCCTTGAGGAAGGCCCCGCCGGGCCCAGGAGAACTACCATGAAAGAAC
>JAPLMX010000187.1 GCA_026386805.1 Phycisphaerae bacterium
CTTTGCGCCACCGCTCAACCACATCGTGGTCCCCTCGGTGCCGTGCAGGTCCCCGGTGAGACCGGAGCCGTCGATGGTCTTCTCCGGGCCCATGCTGGCCGCCGAGCTGGAGGCCGTCGCGGTTATGCTGGTGATCGGATAACCGTAGGGCTCAGCGGTGAAGAACCACACTTCGCCCTTGTTGATCGTGTTGTCGGGGCTCTTGTTGACCTCATCGATCCGCCAGTAGTAGGTCTGCCCATAGACGAGCGAGCCGGGCGGATCGAACGTGGTGTCCGCCTGGCCTTGGCTGGCCAGGATACCCGCCGGATTCGTCCGGGAGGCGTTGTTTACATCGGCGGCAACAGCCCCGAAGTACACATCGTGCGTGGCGGGATACTGCCCCGCTTTCCAGTTCAACGTGGTATCCCGGGGTACATCCATCGCACCATTCGCCGGGCTGACGTTAATGGCAAGAGACAGGCTCTTCATACTGCTCTGGATCTCGGCGGCGGTCAGGGCCGCATCGTAGATCTTGACTTCGTCGATCAGTCCCGTGAAGTACCGCCCATCGAGCGTATTGCCGCCAATCGCCATCACCTGCTGGGCGTTGAGCGCTGCGACGTTCGAGTGGCTGACGGTATTGTCGAGCTTGCCGTTGATATACACGCTGATCGTTCTGGCCTTCGTGTCGCGTACGGCCGCGATGTGCACCCACTTGCCGGTGACGACGTCGCCGTTGGAGTTCACGGAGGTGTCGGGATTTCCGCAGAAGAACGACAGTTTCGTGCCAAGGGCGGCGACGACGTAGTCATTGGCCACGCCGGCGACGTCCGACCAGAAGATGCCGCTGCCCTCATAGGCTTGGGCGCCGGCCCGGCCTGCCACGCTCGCGTTGATCCATGCCGTGAGGGTGAAGCTGTCCTGCACGGGCCTTGGAAGCTCGACGTAGGAGTCGGTGCCGTTGAACGCAAAGCACTTGTTGACGTACCCATCGTCGTTGAGCTTGAGGCCCCCGTGGGGTGTCCCGTCATGGCCGTGACCGGATTTGTCGGCCATCACGGCACCCAGATCATCCAACGTGTAGTAAACGATCGGGTCTGCGCCTTGCGCCGCACACGGAGCGAGCACCGCGGCCGCCATTGCCAGATGCACCACGACCCATTTCTTAGCCATGTGTTTTCCTCCTTCATTATGACAATATGGTTGCCACATCTGCCAGCCGATGATTATACCGCCATGCAAGATGGGGATTCAAGGAAAAATAGGGAATCTTCCGGGCGGATGTCGCGAGGCTGTCCCTGGAGGCAGGTCCCGGGACAAGGGCCGGCCCGCGCATAAGAAGAGGGCCTCTGCATCAGGCACAGATCCCCAATCGCGGCGTATCGCGGTTGAGAGCCCGACGCAGAGGCCGACTCGGAAAGAGACTCACCTAGCCCCCCCCAAATATCGTAGCGCGTGGCTGTCCTTCCGAGTCTGTATTCGCAGGTCCGTTCTGCGGGGTCTTTTTTCTCGTCTACTCTGGCCTCCTGCCTTTGCCCTTCCTTCACCTAAAGTCTACGATGAAAGCTGGGGAAAGCCAAATCGTGTGGGATCGGCCTTAGCCCATGCGGGTGGACAATGGGGACAATATGGACGACATGGACGCCGTGGACAGCTACCCCTCTTCCACGACCGCCTTGTTTCGCAACCCATCGAGGTAATCGCCGAGGGCCTGTTCCCGCTTTTGCTCCTTGACTTCATCGACAATCTCGCCCCGGACCGCCCGCAGCGGCGGGATCGCCGACGGTTGGCGGTCGTAGAGCTTGGCGATGTGAAAACCGAACCGCGAGCGGAACACGTCGCTGACCTGGCCGACGCTCAGATGGAACGCGACGTCCTCGAATTCCTCGACCAATTGCCCGCGCACGATGTAGCCGAGATCGCCGCCGTTGTCGGCGCAATCGGTGTACTTGGCCACCACCGCCTCGAACGGGGCGCCGCCGTCGATCTCCCGGCGGGCCCGCGTGACGGCGTCGAGCGCGGTCCCTTCATCGGTCTGCCAGTTGATGTACTTGACGATGTGGGCGACCCGAATCTGCTCGCCCGTCGTGAAGCGCTCCTTGTGCTGGTCATAGTACTCGCGGATCTCGCCCTCCGAAGGCTCCGGCACAGCGGCGTAGACCCCGGCGATCTTACGCTCGACCTTCATCTGGGTCTCGATCATCGACTTGACCGAATCGTCCGTGACGGCGTTGAAGTCCTTATAGAGGTCCTCGGGTTTTTCGTACTGCTGCCGGAGTCTCGTAAAGGCCGCTTCGATATCGGCGGCCGGGACCGGCTCGCCGCTGGTTTTCGCCTCCTGGCGAAGCAGGACCCGCTCGATGACGTTTTCCTTCGACCACTCGATAAGCTGGGCCTCCCGCTCGGCGGGGTCCTTGTCGGCGAACGCCTGCTCATAGCTCGGCCGCAGGCGCTGGACCTCCAACTGGATTTCCTGATCTTCAATTCGTTCGCCGTTGACGATCAGCGTCATGATTTTGCTCCTGATGCTATCCTCTTGATGGAATTGACTTGGTTACTCCTGTCATGCTGAACGAAGTGAAGGGTCCCCAAACGCAGAAGTTCGCGTTTGGGAGCCCAAGCATCCGGCCACCGAATGAGAGGTTTCTCCAATGCACGACCCAGATCCTTCACTCCGCTGCGCTGCGTTCAGGATGACAAGCGATTGCCTTCACCGATTATCCTCGGGCCTTTGCGAACCAGTCGGGGTCACGGGCCAGCTTCTCTCTCGCCTCCTGTGTCATCATCGCGAACGCCGGGTGGCTGCTCTCCCAAGCCCGCTGCGCGAAAGGCGTGCGGCGCATCTTCTCGACCTCCACTGCTGCTTCTCGGAAGTAGCTGCCATAGATGTGCAGCGAGTCGCTGATGTCCACGTATCGCCCGACGCGGACCGGCTCGCCACGATTGGCGGCGATGGCCTGGGCAATGGTTCGTTGCAGGTCGGTCAGAGCGTAGACGTTCATGAACCACGCCTTGTACAGATCGCGGCTTCGCCAGTGCGTGTTCATGTGCAGCACCCACCCGCCCGCGTCGTCGGCAACCAGCCTGCACCAGATCCGCTGCAAACAGGGCGGATCGTCCGTCTTGGGGTCCGCCGTGGGCATCCAGGTGACGGCCTGCGCCCGGCGGGTGTGGCCGGTCTTGGACAGCGAGTCGATGATGTACTGAATCTGGTTGACCGCCTGGAACGGCTTGGCGCTCTTCGGATTGCGGAGGTCCTCGACGGGCCGGTAGGCAAACAGCCGCTCGTGATAGGTGTAGGTCCACTTGCCCGCCGCCGGGTCGATCCAGTGGTCGTGGATGCCGCCGACCACTTCCTGGCGATAGGACTCCAACTCCTCGGGACCACCGGGGAAGTTCTTATGGATGCGCGGCTCGTGGAACGGATCGGCCACCACAATCATGACCGTGGCATCTTTGCTCGGCGGATCGTCGGGCTTGTCGTACTGGGTCTTCACGTCGAAGCCGCGATCCCACACGGCTAAAACCGCCTTCTCCCACGCCTCGGGCAGGCACTCGGCAACAATGGAGATTACGGGCATCGTCTCGTAAGTAGTCGTCGTCATCGTCGTATAGGGTCCACTTTGATAGCTTGCGTTCCGGGTCTGGGCTTGAGAAAACGTGCGATGTCCAGTTCCTGCCGGGTGATCTTGTAGTTGGCGCCATAGCGCTCGTAGATCTCTTCCAGCGCCTGCTTGGCCCGGAAGGCATATACGCTGTCGGGCCACCGCTCCTCCGCCTGTCGGCAGGCTTTCACCATTAAGCTGTACTGGACCATGGGCAGTCGGCCGATGCTGCGTCCGGCGGCGACCCAAGGCAGAAGTTCCTGGGCCGCGATGTCGTCCTCCTCACTGAGGGGCTTGAAATACAGGTCCCTCCGCTGCGTGATGCTGCTCGGGAGCACGACATTGTCAGCGGCAGGCTGAGGCGGGGCCTGTGTCGGCGGTTGCGGAGGCTGGGGCGCCGCCGGCGTGGCGGTCGGCGGTTGTTGCTCGGCCGGCTGAGGCTCCACCGGCTTCGGCGCCTGGGCGAATTGCTTATCCCGCTCCGCCATGTCATAGAACGTCTTGGGTTTCTCCGCCTGCTTGGACTTGGCCGGCGTTGAAGAATCGGTCGAAGGCTTGTCTGACTTGAACCGGCCGATCACGACAATCACAACGATCGCTACAACGGCAATGCCCGCGATCTTCATCCAAATCGAATTCATAGCATCTGCTCCTTCTGAGCCGGAACAACCGCGTTGTCGAAACAGCCGCGAAAGCCCCCCTTCCGTCGCCGCGAGCCGACGCCGGCACACCGGCACTCTCGCCGCCGGGTCATCTTAACACCTTGCGCAGCTTCGCAAAAGAGATTTTGCACGCCCGAATCGATGTCGTGTGCCGCCTCCATCGTCGCGCAGGCACGTGCCCCTCCTGGGAGACATGCGCCTGCTTACTGAATTTCGCATAATATAGTGACAGATTTTTCGCATAATATATTGACACCAGCGTTTCGTTCTCGTAGGCTGTCCGCATGGACAGAAAAGGACGAACACGAAGGGACTTCGACGAGTTGGAGAACCGCCGAAAGCA
>JAPLMX010000101.1 GCA_026386805.1 Phycisphaerae bacterium
TGCCGTTCTTTCATGGTAGTTCTCCTGGGCCCGGCGGGGCCTTCCTCAAGGGGAACTACCTACCCAAAAACACGCACGAAACGGCAGAGCCTTGTGAATGCTCACCGGCAGAGCCGGTGGTTAACGGAAACGCAATTTGCCCCGCGCCGACCGGAAAGGAGGCCGGCGAGCTGGGCCGCAAGTACTGCTGCCACCGGGGACGAGCGTGCAAAACAAAGCCAATTTCCGGGGCAGGTCGACGCGATGGATCTGGAATCCGCCACCGCATGCCGGCCACACCCGCGGCTCGTGCGGGTGCGAGAGCATGATTGACGAAGCCGAACAGATGGGGTAGTCTAAAGAGGTGGCTCGCGTGAGGCCGCCCTTTTCTCTTTTATTTACAGTGAGGATGTACCCGATTGGCGAGAAGAAGACCGAATAAGAAAGCAAAAGAATTTGCCATCGCGGCGGCGAAGATCGCCCAAGAGCGGCATTGCACGGACATCGTGGTGCTGGACCTGAGGGGCCTGTCGCCGGCCACGGACTATTTCGTGATTGCCACAGGAACCAGCAACCGGCAGATGCAAAGCGTCGCGGACGAGATCTCCCAGGCGGGCCGCGCGCAGGGTTTCGCGCGGTTCGGCCGGGCTGGCTATGATCAGGCCCGCTGGGTCCTCCTCGATTACATCGACGTGGTCGTGCACCTGTTCGACACGGAATACCGCCAGTTCTACGACCTCGAACTCCTCTGGGGCGATGCCGAGAGAGTTGACTTCTAATGAATCGTGATTCTGAGCCACAGAGGACACAGAGAACCCAGAGAGACAAGGAAATATCTCTCAACTTCCTGGAGGGAAGATCATGGCCGATGAACTGACGGAACGGATTATCGGAGCCGCCATGGAAGTCCATAAAGCGCTGGGGCCGGGACTCCTGGAATCCATCTATGAGGAAGCCTTGTGTTATGAGTTTGAATTGCAGAATATCGCCTACGAGCGGCAGGTGCCAGTTGATACCGTATATAAGGGCCGTGTGATCAAAGGACAGAGAATAGACCTTCTGGTGGAGAAAGAGGCTGTAGTCGAGATGAAATCACTCAGCAGACTGCCTGAGGTCACGCTTGCACAGACCATTTCGTATCTCCGAGCGGCCAAACTCAAACGCGGACTCATTATCAACTTTGGCGTGCCAAGGCTGATCGATGGCATAAAACGCGTCTCGACCTGATTTTTTTGAGCCACAGAGAGCACAGAGGACACAGAGAGTTGAACGACCGAGCAAATGGTTGGCATCAAGCGCAGACCAACAACGAATCACCTGGGAATACTCCCGAACAATCCTCGGGTGATTGCCGAATCTCCTTCGCTTCTTCTTATCATGTTTTTTTCTCTGTGACCTCTGTGTCCTCTGTGGCTGAAAAATATGACGCATGTAACTGAATCAGAGTATAGGATCAGATGAAATCGGTTGTCGACATACTCAATGACCGAATCTCCGCCGCGATGGTGCGCGTGACGGGGCGGCAGGACTGTGCAGCCATCGTGCGGTCCGCCACCGATCCGCGTTTCGGGGATTACCAGGCCAACGGCGTAATGGCCCTGGCCAAGCAGATCAAGACCAACCCGCGCAAGCTCGCCGAAGAGGTCGTCGCACAACTCGACTTAAGCGATATCTGCGAGCCGCCGGAAGTAGCGGGGCCGGGATTTATCAATCTGCGCCTCAGACCCGAGTATGTCGCCCGAGAGTTGCTTCGCATCACCAGCGACAAGGATCGCCTGGGCATGGAGAAGGGCTCCGAGCCGCAGACCATCGTTGTGGATTTCTCCAGTCCGAACGTCGCCAAGCAGATGCACGTCGGCCATCTGCGCAGCACGATCATCGGCGACTGCATCTGGCGGCTCCTGGAGTTCCAGGGCCACACGGTCGTCCGCCAGAACCACATCGGCGACTGGGGCACGCAGTTCGGCATGCTGATTCGCTACATGTATCAAGGTGCTAAAGTCTCGCACATGCACGGCGCCACGACCGTCTTCTCTGTGGTTGACCTCTCAGACATGGAAGAGTTCTATCGAGAGGCAAAGAGGCTCTTCGATGCAGATCCTCAGTTCGCAGAGGAGTCACGGCGGTATGTTGTGAAGCTCCAATCAGGTGACAGGACGGCTTTGGACGACTGGAGACTGATATGTGACACATCTTTATCAGAGTGCCAGACAATATATGATCGCTTGGGCGTGCAGCTTACACGGGATGATGTCCGAGGCGAGAGTTTCTATAACGACAAGCTTCCCACCGTCGTGGCTGACCTCAAGAAAGCCGGGCTGGCCACAGAGTCAAACGGCGCGGTGTGCGTGTTTCCGCCGGGGTTCAAGACCAAGGAGGGCGAGCCGCTGCCCTTCATCATCCAGAAGTCCGACGGGGCGTACCTCTATGCGACCACCGACTTGGCGGCGCTGCGATATCGGGTCAACGTGCTCCAGGCCGGCCGGATCGTCTACGTGACCGATGCCCGGCAGATTCAGCATTTTCAGATGCTGTTCAAAGTGGCCGAGATGGCCGGATGGAACCAGCGCGACGGCAAAGCGGTCGGGCTTGTCCACGTGACCTTCGGCAGCGTTCTGGGCGAGGACGGCCGACCGTTGAAAACGCGCTCGGGCGAGAACGTCAAGCTCAAGGACCTGCTCGATGAGGCGGTCGAGCGGGCGAGGGCCGTCGTCCAGGAAAAGAACCCCGACCTGCCGCCGGAGCAGAAGGCGAAGATCGCGGAAGCCGTAGGGGTGGGGGCGGTCAAGTACGCCGACTATTCCAATAACCGGACGAGCGATTACGTGTTCAGCTACGACAAAATGCTGGCGATGGACGGCAACACCGCACCCTACATGCAATACGCGTACGCCCGCGTCAAATCCATCGAGCGAAAGGCCGAGAGCAGAGGCGTGAGCATCCAGGACGATCTTCGGGACCTCCAGAACCTCGATCTGAGCGAGCCGACGGAACTGGACCTCGGAAAGCACCTGGTCCGCTACGCGGAGGCCATCGAGTCCGCCGCCGCCGACTACCGGCCGAACTATCTCACCTCTTATCTGTACGAGCTGGCACAGAAATTCAGTGCGTTTTACACGGAGTGTCCCGTCCTCGACGCCCCGCCGGACAAGCGGCCGACGCGGCTATTGCTCTGCGACCTGACGGCCCGAACGATCAAGCACGGCCTGAGCCAACTGCTGGGAATCCAGGTGGTCGAGCAGATGTGACGAGGAAGGCTCATGATGATCGTCCAGAAGGAATTCCGTGTCAGCACTCGAAGCCGGACCGAGATGGTCGATATTACGGGCCAGGTCGAGGCCGCGGTCCGGGAGGCGGGCGTTCGGAATGGTGACGTTGTTGTCTTTTGTCCGCATACGACCGCTGCGATCACGATCAATGAGAACGCCGATCCTTCCGTGGTCCATGATGTCCTTCTGGCCCTGGATGAGATCTTGCCAAGGTCGAATCCCGGCTTTCGCCACGACGAGGGCAACTCCGACGCCCACGGCAAAAGCTCACTCGTCGGGTGCAGCGAGCAGGTCCTCATCAAGGACGGCGGCCTTGTCCTCGGCACCTGGCAGGCCATCTACTTCTGCGAGTTCGACGGGCCGCGCAGCCGGCGAGTGAGCGTCCAGGTGCGCGGGGAGTGAGCGGCACGAACAGGCAGGCTCCCGTGACGTAGCTTGAGCATGGACAACAAGGTTCGCGCAAGGATTTCGCCCAACGTGGTCCTGCTGAGCATCGTCAGCTTCCTGAACGATCTCAGCAGCGAGATGATCATGCCGATTCTGCCGATGTTCCTGGAGTCGCTGGGCGCCCGGGGTGAGGCGATCGGGCTCGTCGGGGGAATCCGGGACAGCCTCTCGAACCTCCTGCAGGTCCTCTGCGGCTACTGGTCCGACAAGACCGGCAAACGAAAGGTCTTCGTCTACGCCGGGTACGCCGTCTCGACGGTCTTCAAGCTCCTGCTGGCCTTGTCCAGGACGTGGCCCATCGCGGTGGTCTTCTCGTCGCTGGAACGAACGGGCAAGGGACTGCGGACCGCCGCCCGGGACGCCATCATCGCCGAATCGATGAGCGACCAGCGGGGCCGAGCGTTCGGTTTTCACCGAGCCTTCGACACGCTCGGGGCCGTACTTGGTGCCGCCGGTGCCTTTGTCCTGTTTTGGTTTCTCGGGATCGCGTTTTGGAAGATCATCCTGATCGCGGGCGTGATCGGCCTGGCGGCCCTCGCGCCGATTCGGTTCGTGTCGTCACCCGAAGGCCGGCCGCAGAATGTCACGCTGAAGCTGGGAATCGCCGGCCTGCCCGGCCCGTTGAAAGCCTTCCTCGTGATTGCGAGCGTGTTCGCCTGCGGCAACTTCAGCTATATGTTCTTTGTCTTGCGGTCCCAGGACCTCTTCACCGGGCGGCTGAGGGAGGCCGCTCCGATCCTCTTGTACGTCCTGTTCAACGTCATCTACAGCGCCCTGGCCGCTCCCCTGGGTTCGATCTCGGACCGGATCGGCAAACCGAAAGTGCTCGTCTTCGGCTACCTGCTGTTCTCCGTCACGACGCTCGGCTTCGCCTTCTTGCACTCGCTGGCGGCCTACATCGTCCTGTTCGCACTGTACGGGGCCTTCAACGCCGCCGTGGACGCCACCCAGCGGGCCTACGTCGCGGACCTGGCGTATGGGAGCCTCAAAGCCACCGCCCTGGGGACGTTGCAGACCGTGACGGGCTTGGCCGCCCTGCCCGGCGGGATTTTGGCCGGCTACCTGTGGGAACAGGTCTCGCCGCAAGTGACCTTCCTCTATGGGACCTCGATGGGACTGCTGGCCGCGATGCTCTTCGGACTCTTCTTGGCCCCACGCATCAAGAACAAGTGAGTCCCGAGCCACGTAGATCACCCGTAGCCTGTGAAGAACGGAAATGATGGAAATAAAAATGGCGAGGTGGTGGGACCGGCTGGGGGGGAGACCGGTGAGCCACGCTGCCTCGCCGAGGTTTATCTATTGTGTCTGAGGCAACACTATGTCCGGGAATTAGAGAACCATTGCAACCCCTTGAACCTGCTTGCCTTATCAACCAACACTGGCACTGCACGTGTATTAGGGTGTGCCTCCCACCCCATGCCACTCCATTGATGCGTTGATTATATCCGGTCGCAGGCCGCAACGCAAGATAAAAACCGGCTATTTCTTGATTTTTTCGCGATGTCGCGACGTAGAATGTCCCCGGCGAGGGGGACCGCGCGTGGTCGCAAGACCAGCAGGTAACAGCGGCACAAGACTGTCCCCGGCGCCGTGGGATGAACTCCAGGCTTTGCCATGCCCAAAACCATCCCCAAGGCCAAAGGCCTTGAGGCTGCTATTCGTATCAGCGGCTCATGCCGATAAGGACTCAAGGATTTGGGATGTTGCCAACTCGCTCGACTGTGCCGGTTTGGATGCGCTCTGTCACACGTGAAGACACCCTCAACCCGTCAGGGACCGGAGGGCTTGGTACGATTTTTGTCCGCTAATCCCTTGTGCCGGAACTCGAATTCCCATAGACTGAAGCCACAGGGCGTTTGAACGAAGAAATGGATTGATGCAAGGCATTCGCTCGCGACGCATGGAAACGACGAAGATTACTGAGAAGATACGGCGCGTTGAAGGAACGATCGCGGAGACCTGTGCCCGGGCCCATCGGGAACCGGGCGACATCCGGCTCGTCGTCGTGACGAAATCCGCCGAAATCGAGCAAATCGAGGAGGTGATCCGGCTCGGCTTCCATCACCTTGGCGAAAATCGCGTCCAGCAGTTGAAGAAGGTCGCGGCGCAGGTGGCGGAGTTTCAGCAGCAGCATCCGGACGACCCCACCCTTGCGAGAGAGATCCACTGGCACATGGTGGGCCATCTCCAGCGCAACAAGGTCCGGCTGGTCCTGCCCGTCATCTCGCTGATCCATTCCGTGGACACGCTTCGCTTGGCGGAGGAGATCAACAACTCGGCCGGCCCAATGGGCCTGGCCCCGCGGGTGCTGCTCCAGGTAAACACCTCGAACGAGCCCCAAAAGTACGGCGTGCCCATCGGGGCCGCCACGCACCTGGCGGAGCAGATCGAGACCCTGCCGCACCTGAAACTGATCGGGCTGATGACGATGGCCCCTCTGACCCGCAATACGGACGTCATCCGGACGTGCTTCGCCCGGGCCCGGGAGCTCTTCTACGAGATGCGAGGCGAGAAGATCGTCGGCGGCCAGTTCACGGAGCTGAGCATGGGCATGAGCTCGGACTACGAGATCGCCATTGAGGAAGGGGCGACCATTCTGCGCATCGGCTCCGCCATCTTCGCCTGACGGAGCAGTGTCACTTATTGCCGGAAGGTCGGTCCATCCCGCAGAATCCGAAGTTGACCCGAGGCCGGAAATCCGAAGCACGAAACCCGAAACAAATTCAGAATTCAAAGGGCCGAAACGCTGTCGCCGGTCCTGACCTTGTTTCGGATTTGGGACTTTGGTCCTTCTTGACTTGTTTTGAATTTCGAGATTCGGATCTCAGATTTGATTCCACGGCCTGACACGCCCATTTCATCTGTTTTTCCTGCCGGATGGGCCGAAATCCCCGAAAGTAGCCGCGGAATTGGGACGAAAAGAGGTGGGTGGATGCCATCCGCACGGATACGCGATGGACGTCCCAGGGCCAGACACAAAAGAGGCTGCCAACATGGGTAAGACACGATCGGCGGGCAATACTGAGGGACTGACGGCTTTCACGGATGTCGTTTATCTGTCCGATAAGACGGACATGCCGGCGGAGATTCGAAGGCTGTTCCGGCACAAGAAGGTGTCCTCCCGTCTGCTGCCGCTCGACAAGTACGACGAAATCCGCACCCGGCCCGACCTCGTGGGGACCGTGCTGGTGGACGCGGAGGACATGGACACCTCTCAAGACCTGCGGCTGGGCCGAATCCTGGAGTCCCTGGAAAGGGACAACATCGGGATCATCCTGTTCACACAGCGCATCAGTCGCCCCGTCCGGAGTTTCTCGCTGGTCTCCTCGGAGAGCAGCTTTTCCATGCCCGGCACAGTCGAATCCATTTCCCTGGACGACCTCTGGGCCCGCATCTGCATCAACCTGGCCGACCGAAAGAAGCAGAATTCCGGGGTCACCGCCAGGCTGCCCGTATTGACGAGCCTGACCGAGCGGTTTTGGAGAGATCATCCGGCCGACCAGCCCCAAGCCGAGGACGCTTTCGTGGACGGCCTCAAGGAGCAGTTGCACCTGGCCGGCCTGGTCCAGCGGGATTTCCTGCCGTCGCAGCTTCCGAACAGCGAGGAAGTGCGATGGGCCGCCACTTTCCTGCCGGCCGAATGGGTCTCGGGCGACATCTACGATATCGCCCGCATCGACGAGCAGCACATCGGGTTCTACGTGGCGGACGCCGTGGGCCATTCGATGCCGGCCGCCCTGCTGACGATGTTCATCAAGCAGGCCCTCCAGATGAGGCAGACCGTCGAAAACAGCTACCGGATCTTCGCTCCGGCCGAGGTGGTCAGGAACCTCAATCAGAAGATGACCGGCCAGAAGCTCTCGGGCTATCAGTTCGTCACTTGCTGCTACTGCATGTTGAATCTCAAGACCCGGCAACTGTCCTTCGCCCGGGCCGGACACCCCTACCCCATCCTCCTGAGAAAGGGCCAGCCGCCGCAGCAATTGGAGACGCGCGGCGCCCTACTGGGCGTCTTCGACAACGCCGAATTCGTCCAGCAAACCGTCCAACTGGAGCAGGGCGACAGGCTACTGCTGTACTCGGACGGAGCCGAATCGTTGATCGGACGCCTTCATGACAAGGAAGGCTTTCAGTACACCGATGAGTTCCTTGCCCTGAATGACGCCTCCATCACCGAGATCGTCGATCGGCTGACCGAGATGGCCACCCATCGTCAGGTCAAGCCGGCTGATATCGACGACCTGACCATGATCGGACTGCAACTGCTGTAAGGCCGTGTGCCAGCTTCGCCAACCAGTATCTCGAATGAATGGCCCGTGGCCGGTGTCCGTGACCCGTGTGCCGCTTCAATCATCAATCAAAAATCATCAATCATCAATTCTGGGCTTCCCACCACAGATGCGGATAGTCCTTCCCTTCGAGAATCCACCAGATATCCTCCGGGCCGTTGGCCGTCTCGCCCACGAAGTCCCACCCGGCATCGAGGAATGTGGCCGCTGCTATGCCCCGACCAAGCTGCTGCCGCCCGCCGCATTTGGCCTGAGCAGGCCCTTGGCGAATCAAGTAGTGCGGGGCATCAGAGCGGCCCCAGGTCCTCAAGCAGCCGACATGCCGCCACAGCCCGAACCCGATCCGCCAGGGCAAAGGTCCGGTCCCCTGCATGGATCACGTCCATCCGGTCCAGGCGTAAATCCTGCAGGGCGTGCCGCATGGAGGCGGTGAAGCTCGGTGCCACCGTCCGCTTGGCCTCAAACCCACATCGAATCCTGCCCCGAACCACCAACAAATCCAATTCCGCGCCCCCGTGGGTTGCCCAGAAGAAGCACTCCTGGCGGTCGGCATTCAGTCGCCGGATGACCTGCTCCAGCACCCACCCCTCCCAGGAGGCCCCCACCTTGGGATGTGCCTCTACATCGGCCTGGATGCGGAGGTTCAAGAGGGTATGCAGCAGACCGCTGTCAGCGATATAGACCTTGGGGGACTTGACCTGGCGCTTGGCGACGTTCTCATGCCAGGGCGGGAGCTGTCGTACCACCATCGCGGACGTAAGCCGATCCAGATAATCGCGAACCGTGGTATCAGCCACGCCGAAGGATCGGGCAAACTCGGAGGCATTCCAGATTTGACCATGGTAGTGGGCCAGCATGGTCCAAAACCTCCGCATGGCCGTCGCGTTGATGCGGAAACCCAGTTGGGACATGTCCCGCTCGAGAAAGGTCCGGATGAATCCCTGTCGCCACTCGTGGCTTTCCGCCGCGGACCGGGCCAGAAACGATCGCGGCAGTCCGCCCCGGATCCACAATCGCGACTGATTCGCGACGCCGACCTCCTCCAGCGAGAAACCGCCGACCTCATGGTAGACGATGCGTCCCGCCAGACTCTCGGAGCTCTGGCGCAGCAATTCCGGCGACGCGCTGCCCAGGACGAGAAACCGTGCCGGCCTTTGAGGTCTGTCCGCCAAGACCCGCAAGACCGGAAACAGGTTGGGAATCCGCTGAATCTCATCGATGACGACCAGTCCGCGCAGAGGCTTCAAGGCCAATAGGGGGTCGGCCAGCCGGGCCTGATCCTCCGGATTCTCCAGATCGAAATACTCGACGCGCCCGGGCCATGCCTGCGCCAGGCTGCGAGCCAGGGTCGTCTTGCCGACCTGTCTGGCGCCAATGAGGCCCACCACCCGATGCCGTCGCAGAAGCGTCCGTAGGGTGCTGATCTCTTTGCTGCGTTCGATCATGCCTGAGAGTCTACCTTGAAAATTCGGTCATGGCAACCGAATTTTCAAGGTGATAGATCAGCCGCCAGCCATCATTCACGGTTTTTTGCCGCGCGCGTCATGTATCCGGTGGGCCTCCGCGATAAGAGTCTCAACACATTCCACCGCCTTTTCATTTACGGCATAGCAGAAGCCCTGCTCCAACTCAACGGAAGAGCTGTCGGACAAGTGTATATGCGCGGTCGATTTAATGAATCGCTTGGCAATCTTTACATCTTTGGCAAGGTTGTTTTGAGTTTGAGGGGTATGTGGAAGTTCGCCATTGTTGTGGACAATGATGTTTCGGACCTTGTCAGCTCGTTCGCAGAAGGCCCACGCGCGTCCGAAAGCTGACTTGCGAAAGCCGACATGGTTTAACAGGTAGTCTTTTGACCCCCCATGGTAGATTCTTTGTTTGGGTGTCCCGCTAAGCAGGCCGAATCGGTGGAGAGTTCGGACCAGATTTGCTGCGGTTGTTTCCCAGAAGTCGACCTGCATTACAAAACAGGCACGTCGGAACAACTGTGGGGCCAAGTCGCGGACTGTTGCCAGGTCATCGTAATAGGCATCGACAAACTCGTGTTTCTCTTCTTCTGAGAAGCCTTGAGTCTGCTTCTCATACCAGTCTCCCCAATCCTTGAACTCGGATTCCAGCGCGTGCTCGCCTATGTCAATGAAGCGACGCATTTCATCCAGGCCAATCTGCAATTGCTGAATCGCAATTGTGAATAACCGCGGGTTGGTTTGTTGGCGTGCCATTTTCGCTCTCCCTATAGGTTCTGCTGAATCAGAACCACCGGCAGAGCCGGTGGTATGAGGAAGGCCCCTAAAAGGGGCCATCGCGTGACTAATCGAACATTCAACTACCCTGGTCCTCCCGCTTCTCGCGGTCTTTTCCTCTTGGAGGTGCTAACG
>JAPLMX010000060.1 GCA_026386805.1 Phycisphaerae bacterium
GATCGCCAAGCCGCCCGTCACCATCAGGATGATGGCGATGACCCAGGCGAAGACCGGACGCTCCAGGACGAATCTCGATAACATCTACGTACCTCCGTCAGTTCGACTTGGCGTCCCCGGGTTTCGCACCATCTTTTCGAGCGGCCTCCGGAGGGGCCACCTTCACGGCGGCGCCGGGCCGCACTTTTTGCATCCCTTCGACGATGACACGGTCGCCGGAGGCCAGACCGGAGGAGACGAGCCATTGGTTGCCGACGGCGCGGTCGAGCGTGAGCGCCCGCTGCTGGACCTTCTCCTCGGCCCCCACGATCAGCGCGACGGGATTGCCCTTGGGATCGCGTGACACGGCTTGCTGAGGAATCAGCAGGGCCTGCTCGTGGACGCCTTCCTTCACCACCGCCCGGACGAACATGCCCGGCAGGAGAACTCCTTGCGGATTGGGATTGCGGATTGGGAAAGACGATCCGCAGAATGAAGGACCCGGTCGTGGGGTCCACCGTGACGTCGCGAAACTGAAGCGTCCCCTCCACGGGATACGCGGTGCCGTCTTCCAGGAGGAGCTGGGCCTGCTTCTGGTTCGCTCCGTCCTGATTCAGGCGGCCGTCTCTCAGGCGGCGATTCAATCGCAGCAACTCGGTGGTGGATTGGGGTACATCCACGTAAATGGGGTCCAGTTGCTGAATGGTCGATAGGGCCACGGGCTGATACGCCGTCACCAGGGCGCCATCCGTCACGTTGGATCGGCCGATGCGCCCGGAGATCGGGGCGGTGACACGGGTGTATCCCAGGTTGATCCGGGCCATCTCCGCCGCCGCCTTCCAATACTGAATGTCGGCCTCGGCCTGGTTCAAGGCGCCTGCCGCATCGTCGTAGTCCTGCTGGCTGACCGCCTTGTCGGCCAGCAGGCCCTTGTAGCGCTCAACCCGGGAACGGATCGAAGGCAAACTGGCCTGGGACCGGCCGAAGGCAGCCTCCGCACTATTCAGCGCCGCCTGAAACGGGGCGGGATCGATCTGATAGAGCACGTCGCCGGCCTTGACATCGGACCCTTCCGTAAACAAGCGTTTCTGGATCAGACCGTTGACCTGGGGCCGGATTTCCGCGACGAGGTAAGCGGACGTGCGGCCCGGCAACTCCGTGGTCAGCACGACCTGCTGCGGCTGAACCGTCACCGCCGCCACTTCCGGGACAGTGGGCGGGGGCGCGGTGGGCTGCCGACGGTCGCAGCCACCCGGCAAAAGGCCGCCGAACAGAACGATCAAAAGAAGAATCACGCCAGCCATCAGTCTTACACGCAATTGCATCAGGGACCTCCAATCATATCGACGAAGACGGACGCCTCGAGCGTCTGAAGGTTCAATCCTCGTCTCTGTTAGGAGCGGCAGGCGCCGCCCGGTATCACGCGTCACGTTTGTCTCCCGAAGAGTTCACAAGCCCCCTGAAAAACACCGCCTCGACCTTCTCAAGGTTCGCAGGCAGATCGACCACCTGGGGGTCCTCTGCGGCAACGAGGATCAGCGATTCCAGTACTGCGGAGAGGCATTTGGCCGCAACCACCGGGTCGATATCGTTGAACAATCCCTTGCGAATGCCGGCGGCGATCACGTTCGAGAGCCGCGAGGTCACCCGCGCGTCGATCTCCTTCTTCTTGGCCTCGACCTTCGGCCCAGGCAGACACCACCCCCGACTCTCCAACAGGTAGAGCCGGAGGGCGACGGCCTGCTCACGGGCGAATCGCTCGTGGGAGCGAATGAAGAGGCTCAGTTTGTCCCGCTCGTCGTCAGTACCCTCCAGGACGGGCAGGATCAGGTCCAGGCCCGCGTCCGCCGTGGCCACCAGCAACTCGAAGAACAGGTCCTCCTTGCTGGGGAAGAAGTTGTACAGCGTCCCCGTGGCGAACTGAGCCGCCGTCGCGATCTCTTGCATCGAAACGTTGTGAAACCCCTTCTCGGCAAACAACTGCAGGGCCGCCGACAGGATCTCCTGCCGGTGCTGCAGCCGCTCCCGCTCTTTTCGCGATGGCTCCATCGCAGACGCCACATGAACCTCCAAGTCAAGATACGGTTATTGTGAATATGGATTCATATTATGAACTCACATTCATGCCAGTGCAAGAACTTTCCGGCTGAAATCCGTGCCGGCGCGAAGAGACTTTGTAGAAGGGGAAGGGGGACATCCGATTCTCTCGGCTGGGCCAGCCCTTCTTGGTAACTGATAACTCCTTTGCATATAAAGCTTTAGAGCTGACGACCGCGCACGCCATACTTGTAGGGTGTGACTACATTTCGTGGTTCCCACGCCCTCATTCTGTCATCCTGAGCGTCGGCGAAGGATCTGGGCCTCGACGTGTGCGTGGACTCGGTGCGGTAGGGAGCTTCTCCTGCAATGCCCAGATGCTTCGCTTCGCTCAGCATGACAAAGGCGGATTGGTCCACCGCCGTGGCGTGCGGCGATCCGCAGCCAAATTGGCATGGGCAGTAGAGGCCGTGCTCAAGGACGAATTTGACAACAATCGAGCGGTCGATCATAATGTCGTTGGTTGGCGAGCCATGGCCAGGTGCGGGTCGTGGGACAGTTCGAAGATGAATCGAAATGACCTCCACCGCTCTGCCATCGGACTCCTGCAGAGGCAGGGATTGAGATTGCATCAGGAAGGCTTGGCAAGGGATGAGCCGCAACAGGAAGAGGCAAAAAAAGTACGCTAAAACCGGATGAGTTCGAAATTTTACTACTTGCAGGGGGCCAGGGGTTGCTTTGCACTGAAGCCAGTAACGTGGCAGGCGTTAACAGGCGAGTCTGCCACGGCCTGCCGGGGTCGCAGGCCGCGGCGGGTCCTTCAACGGATGGGGTCGGAACTTGGGAGAGCCGTATCGCTTGTCTGCCCCAACGAGCCGATGAGGCAAGGCGGAGCCAGGGAGATACGGCGGTCGGACCGGCTCATAGTAGAGGCGTAGTCGGGGTAATGCCCGGCGCGGGACTGCGCGAGCAGGACCCACTCGAAGGGGCCGGCCGCCAGTCGAGCAGAGCGAAGGAACGGGGGCCCATACTCTGAGATGGATCAGCCGAC
>JAPLMX010000226.1 GCA_026386805.1 Phycisphaerae bacterium
AACAGCCCCGGGAGAGTACCTCTGGATCTAGGGGTCCATTGTGCCACCCGTGATGCGGCACGAGGTGGGGGCCCAGGAAGACATCCAAGGGAGGCAAATTGCTGGCTGGACCAGATGCAGGGGGGCGGACCGCCGCCGCAGGCGGCTCCCCAACAATCCGCTTTGAGCGGTTCACATTTCAAGCCTCCACCTCTGGTGGAAGTATTGACATCAAGAATACCTCGGACAGCGATATCCAGCGAGGATACGTTCTTTTCGAGGATACGTGCGCGGACCTGGGACCGGTGCCGGCCCATGCGACCAAGCGGTTTGACGGGCGGACCCGCCCGTTCCGGTCCTGGCAGTCCGGCAGCGCGTTGTCGGCCCCTCCCAATCGTCGGGGGCCTGTGCCGGCCCAGCCGGGGGTGGATATCCCGCGGTATCCGGGTCAGCTCGGCGGTCCCGCGGAGAGTGCATTCCTGGCCCAGGGTTGCCTGAGCCGGACACTGGCCATGCACCCCTGTCTGGATCAGGGAGCGGCCCTCGTCTGCGTGGTGTTCGAGAACGCACCGATCCCGATCAACGTCAAGGATCGTACCTACGCGGTGAACCATATTCAGCTTGGCAGGCTGCTTGTACTTCCGAAGAGGGTAGTCGGTAGCCCGTAGTCGGTTGTCCGTCCAAGAGGATCGAATTGAAGCTCAAACCGACTACCGGCTATCGATTACGAGGACCACGTAGAATGGGCTTTAGTCCATGCGGATTATTTGGACGTTGCCGGACGAGAGCGGCATGGGCTGAAGCCCATCCTACCAGACTACCGACTACGAGTTCATGAGGACAAAGCAATGATTGAGATCAAGAAACTGACGAAGACCTTCGGCAGCCTCGTGGCGGTGAGCGATCTCGATCTCCAGATCGGGGCCGGCGACATCTTCGGCTTCATCGGCCCTAACGGGGCGGGCAAAACGACGACCATGCGCATCCTCGTGACGTTGATGGAGCCGACGAGCGGCGCGGTGTTCATCGACGGCCTGGACGTGACGAAGAAAGGCAAAGAGGTCCGCCGCCGGGTGGGGTACATGCCGGACTTCATGGGCGTCTACGACGACCTGAAGGTCTTCGAGTACCTGGAGTTCTTTGCGGCCGCCTTCGGCATCGAGTACCGCAAGCGCAAGGCCATCGTTGATGGCGTCCTGGAGCTGACCGACTTGGTCTCGAAGCAGGACGCCCTGGTGGACAGCCTGTCCCGAGGCATGCAGCAGCGCTTGGGTCTGGCCCGCGTGCTGATCCACGACCCCAAGGTCCTGATCCTGGATGAGCCGGCCAGCGGACTCGACCCGCGCGCCCGAATCGAGATGCGTGAGCTGCTCCGCGAGCTCAAATGGATGGGTAAGACTATCATGATCTCCAGCCACATCCTCAGCGAGCTGGAGGAAATCTGCGACCGGATCGGTATCATCGAGCACGGCCAGCTCGTCTTCAGCGGGACCCCTGGAAGAAATCCGGCCCCGGCTGGGTCTCCAGAGCAAGGTCCGCGTGCGAGTGCTGGGAAACGAGCCCCGGGCGGTGGAGTTGCTGTCGGCCCTGCCGCAGATTCAGAACGTTGAGGTGATGGGGACCCAGCCGCCCGCAGCCGGGCTGACCCCCGAGGCCGGCGGCTCCACGTTGCTCGTGACCTGCAAGGAGGGCGCGAATGTCGATGGTCTCATCGCACGAACGCTCGTCACGGGCGGAGTGGACCTGGTTTATCTTCAGCCGGAGCAGCTCAAGCTCGACGACGCCTTCCTGCAACTGACCAAAGGGATCGTACACTGAGCGAGTAGCCCAGCCGCCGTGGCGAGGGCGTCTCGCCCTTGGAAGACAAGGCCAAGATGGCCTCGTGACGCAAGGGCGGGACGCTCCCGCCACGTGGGGTGCGACATAGTCTATGCTGACAATGGCGAGAACGAGTCTGGTGCGGTGCTTCAACCCTCTGCGGCTGACTGGGCCGATCTTCAGCAAGGAACTGCGGGTTGCCAGCCGCCGGCGCAGGCAGTTTGCCCTGCGGTTTCTCTATATCCTGGTGCTGGCGGTGTTCGCGGGCGTCGTCTGGCTCAGCAAGGTCCAGTATCAGGGGAGCGTCGGATTCGTGCAGTCCCGCATGGCGGAGGCGGGTAAGCAGATCGTCAGCACGATCGTGCTCTTTCAGTTCCGCGCCATGCAGGTCCTCGCCATCGTCATGCTCAGCAGTGCGATCAGCGACGAAGTCTATCATCGCACGCTGGGGACGCTCATGACGACGCCGATCACGAGCCTTCAGATCGTCATGGGCAAGGTCTTGAGCCGGTTGCTGCAATTGGTTCTGCTGCTGGCGATCTCGCTGCCGATGCTGGCGATCGTGCGTGTCCTGGGCGGCGTGCCTTGGGGCTATCTGCTTTCGAGCCTGTGCATCACCTTGACGGCTTCCCTCTTCGCCGGCTCGGTCAGTCTGCTGCTGTCGATCAAGAACCTCTATGCCTACGGCGTCATCATGCGCACGATGTTCGTGCTGGCCTGTCTCTATTTCGTCCTGCCGGCATTGCTCGGATTTGCGGGGGTGCACATTCTGATGACTCTCGGCCTCGCCCCCCCGCGCTCTTCGGGGGTCCTGTCTCTGTTTGCCCCTATCCTGATCAGTCTCAATCCCTTCTCCAGCATCTTGGCGATCACCGGGCAGATGCTCTCTCCAGGCGGACGGGTGGTGTTCTCCCTGCCATTGCACTGCGGCATCATGCTGGGCCTTTCCGCCCTGGTCCTCGCCAGAGCGGCGGCCATCGTCCGCCGGGTAGCCCTGCGGCAGGCCGTGGGGATTTCGGATTGCAGATCGCGGATTTCGGATTCGAACCCGGTGGCTAACCCGCAATCCGCAATGCTATCATCCCGGACCTTGATCCGAGGCCGCAATCCGCAATCGAGCACCATCCGCCGGGTCGTGGGGCCGCCGGTGGTCTGGAAGGAGCTGCGGGCGCCGTTCATCCAGGGGATCGACAACCGCAACAGCTACATCGGCTTGGCTGCGGCGATTGTGGCGCTCGTGCTCACATACATCGCGGGAGCGATGACGAACAGCTTGGACGGGGAATTCACCCATGTCGCGTATGTCATGCTGTTCGTCTTCATCGGTGCGCTGGCCACCATTGTTTTCTCGGCGACGCGGATCACGATGGAGAAGGAGTCTCAATCGTGGTCGCGGCTGCTGACGACGCCGCTGAGCGATCGGGACATCCTGCTCGGCAAGGCGATCAGCGCGTTTCGCCGGTGTCTGCCGATCTGGGGACTGCTCGCCGGACACGTGATTCTGTTCACGCTGGCCGGCTATATTCACCCGGTGGTTAGCTTGCATCTGCTCCTACTGGTGGCCTGGCTGACGTGCTTTCTCACCGGGGCGGGTCTCTACTTCAGCGCCCGCTTCGCCCGCACGACGTCCGCCGTCGTGGCCACGTTCGCCCTGGCCGTTGGCCTGTGGGTCGTCGGGCCGACCCTGGCCGGCCTGCTGGGGGTCATGGGAGGCAAGAACGATCTGCTCGCCAAGTACATGTGGACCCATCCGGCGGTCCAGACCGAGATGATCGTGGCGGCGGCGGGCTCGCAGAATGCCCGGCGGCCCTGGGGGGCGCTCGATTACCGCGCCGTGGCGGTGTCTCGCGCCGGCAGCGAAATGCTCGGCCTGGGCGCCGTGACGTGCGTCCTGGCGGCCGTCGCGGCGGCCTACATCCTTGTAGGATTGCTCTTCTTCTGGCGTGCCAAACGCTGCCTTCGGCGGAGGATCTTCTGAAAGTGTGAAGTCTGAAGTGTGAAGTTGGAAGACTTGACACTTCGAACTCTGAACTTGAAACCATCTTGACACTTTACGCTTCACACTTCAAACTTGGCATCCTGGTGGCTTGGGTCCTGCTGTTCCTGACGAGTACGGGGCTGTACTTCAGCACGCGGCTGCGGCATACGACGACGGCGGTGATCGCCAATATGGCCTTGGCGGCGGGCCTGTGGGCGATCTTTCCCCTGGGCTTGGCCATTACGCTGGAATTGGCCAGGACCAGTGTCAAGGTGGTGAAGATCTACATGGACATGAATCCATTCGTTCAAGCCGGCGTGGTCGTGAATGCCCTGGTCCACAAGGGGAAAACCGGCGTGCACGGCGGGTTAGGCTCGTATAACTGGTTGCAGGGCGGAATGACCAGTATGTCCGATGCGACCGGCTGGATCGTGCTGACCTTCGCCGTGTATGTGTCGGTGGGACTCATTTTTCTCACGCTGGCCGCGTCGCGGCTGAGACGCAATCCATTCTAACCGGGCTTTAAGCTATAGGAGGTGCCTCCATGAGATCGCGAAACATCATGCGGCGGATTCAGAGCAGGTTCTGGCTGCCGAGCCTGCTTGTTCTGCTGGCCTCTGTCACGGGTCGTGCCGATATCGTTCGCTTGCAGAGCGACTCGCTCGCTCTTGAGGTCGATGACGGGACGGCCGCATGGAAGCTCTCGGATGTACGCTCCGGCGTGCAGTGGCCGTCCAGCGGAATGGCAAGCCCCGGCAACGCACCGTGGCTCCAAGGCCGCTTCTCGCGGTCCGTGAGTGAACGGGGCGACTCCATTAAACTGGTGAACGAGAAGGGCGGGGCGGTCCTCTATGCACTCGTGGACGGAGGGCGGGCGCTGGAGCTTCGCTACGAGAAGCCCGGCAATGAGACGGTCCGCGTTCTGGGTGAGGTCCTGGCCATTACTGAGGCGGACGGCGGCTATGTGATCGTTCCGAGCCGGGAGGGATTGCTCGTGCCGGTCCAGGGCGACAAGGCGTTCAAGCGAGCGTTCGGGACCTCCGAGTACGAAGGCTGCCACATGGATGTGCTCGGCCTCGTCAAGAAGGACTCGGCCCTGATCGTGACGTGGGACGACGCCTATGTCTTTCCCGAGTTGGAAAGGGCGGTCTGGGCCGGCAGTCCCAATCGGCTGGCGACCACGTTCGAGCTGCGGGGCAGCGTCAAGTCGTTGCGGCTGATGCCCCTCGGCAAGGGCGACTGGAATACGATTGCCCGCGAATACCGCCAATACGCCGAGAAGCGCGGGTACGCCGTGACGTTGCGCGAGAAGATCCGCCGCGACCCGCACGTCGAGCTGATGGTCGGTGCCCCGGACGCCAAGCTATGGTCGTGCCTGACCCGCCGGATGAACGAAGACAGCACGGCCGAGGAATCGGTCCGCATTCACTGGACGTTCGACGAGGCGGCCAAGGTCGCGGAGCATCTGCGAAATGACGTCAAGATCGAGCGGTGCTTCTTCATGGTCGGCGGCTGGACCCAAGGGGGCTACGATGTCCGGCACCCGGACGACCTGCCGGCCAACCCGGAGTGCGGCGGCAACGAGGCCCTGGCGGACGCCGTCCAGCGCATCCAGAAGCTGGGCTACGTCGGCTGCCTGCACGACAACGTCCAGGACATGTACCACGATGCGAAAAGCTGGAGCCCGAGCTACATTGAGAAGAATCGGGACGGCTCCCTGATCAAAGGCGGCCGCTGGAACGGCGGACGCGCCTATATGGTTTGCGCCCCGAAGCAGTTGGAACTGGCCGAGCGGACGCAGAACCTGCCCGCCATTCACGACCTGTTCGCGCCCTGGGCGTATTTCATCGACACCACCTACGCGGTGGGCCCGCGCGAATGTCACGACCCCAATCATCCCATCGGGCGCAACGACGACATCGCGTGGAAGATTCGTCTGAGCGATTACGG
>JAPLMX010000009.1 GCA_026386805.1 Phycisphaerae bacterium
GTGCCGTCCTTTGCGACAAACAGGCGTTGAAGTATGCGGCCGAGCGCGTGCCCCCGGAACTGAAGACCTCCCCCTACCGCTGCCGCTTCATCGACACCACGACTGCCGCACCGTGGCGCGAGTGCTACGATCCCAATCACCTGATGACCCGCAGCGACAGCCGGCATTGGAAGATGGAGCTTCTTCGCTACATGTCGCAGGATATGCACCTCGTGACGGGCAGCGAGACGGGCCACGATGCGGCGGTGCCCTTCGTGCATTACTTCGAAGGGATGCTCAGCCTCGGGCCGTACCGCGTGCCCGACTCCGGCCGGCAGATGCAGAAGATCTGGGACGAGGTTCCCGAGCTCGTCGCCAAGTACCAGCTCGGCCACAAGTACCGCCTGCCCCTGTGGGAACTGGTCTATCACGACTGCGTCGTGGCCCAGTGGTACTGGGGCGACTATAACAACAAGCTGCCCGCCCTGTGGACCAAGCGGGACCTGTTCAACGCCCTCTACGGCACGCCGCCCATGTTCATGTTCACGCGGGCCTTCTGGGAGCAGAACAAGGACCGCTTCGCCCAAAGTTACAAGAACACCTGTACCGTCGCGCGGGCCGTGGGCTACTCCGAGATGACCGACCACCGCTTCCTCACGGAGGATAGGACCGTCCAGCAGACGCAGTTCGCCAATGGCGTCGTCGTCACCGTCAATTTCGGCGACAAGCCCTTCCGGCTCCCCGACGGCACCGAACTGGCTGCAATGAGCCAGCATGTCACGGGGCTATAGCGACCGACGAAGCCCCCGGACAGACAACTTGGCAACATCCTGTCATCCCTTCGGCTACGCTCAGGGCAGGCTCTGAGCGTCAGCGAAGGATCTCGCCACGGACGTGTATGTGGACTTGATGCGATAGGGAGCTTCTCCTGCGATGGCCAGATGCTTCGCTTCGCTCAGCATGACAAATGCGGATTCGTCCGCCACAAGACGTAGTTGCACACCTACGCGGCGCATGCGCTGGTGAGCTATGGACCTGCGTCTGTTGGATGCTATACTGGTGCAGCAGCAAGCTGGAGCCGTGGGTACGTGCCGTAGAGACGGTCCCCCCGGTGTGCCGGCAGGTGGAAAAGGAGAAGCAGCATGAGATTGACTCGTTCAAAAACGCCCCCGGTGTCGGTTCTGGTCGTGGCGATCGCGGTGGCCGGTCTGCCCTGTTGGGCGGGCCAAGCGGTCCCATTCCATAGTGTGAAGGAGTACGGCGCCGTGGGCAACGGCACCACCAAGGACACGGAGGCGATCCGCAAGGCCATCTCAGCAACGGCCGGCGCCGGGGGCGGCACCGTGTACTTCCCCGCCGGGCAGTATCTGACCGGCTCGATCCATCTCCAGAGCAATATCACGCTCCACCTCGACGCGGGGGCCGTGCTGAAGTTCAGCCAGGACTTCAACGACTATCTGCCGATGGTCAAATCCCGCTGGGAAGGAGTCGAGTGCACGAACTTCTCGCCGCCGATCTACGCCTACCGGGCCGAGAACATCGCCATTGTCGGTCGGGGCCTGATCGATGGACAGGGCAAGACCTGGTGGGACTACATGCGCCAAGCGCGCAGCGCGGCGGCGAAGAGAAATGGCACCGAGGCCCCCTCGAAGTGGGCGAAGCTGTTCGCCGAGAACAACCCGGCGGCCGGGGGCCGGTGGGAGGCCGGCGGCAACTTCCTGCGCCCGCCGATGATCCAGCCGTTCGAGTGCCGCAACGTCCGCATCGAGGGTATCTCGCTCCAAGACCCGCCCTTCTGGACGATCAGTCCGGTCTACTGCGACAACGTGACGGTCACGGGCATCTCGATCAAGAACCCGGGCGATTCCCCCAACACGGACGGCATCAATCCCGATTCCTGCCGCAACGTGCACATCTCCGATTGCCACATCAGCGTGGGCGACGACTGCATCACGATCAAGTCCGGCCGGGACGAGGACGGCCGGCGCGTCGGGCGGCCCTGCGAAAACATCACCGTGACCAACTGCACCATGCTCGACGGCCACGGCGGCGTGGTCATCGGCAGCGAGATGTCCGGCGGCGTCCGGAAGATCGCCATCAGCAACTGCATCTTCGACGGCACCGAGCGCGGCATCCGCATCAAGACCACACGCGGCCGGGGCGGCGTCATCGAAGACATCCGCGTCAGCAACATCGTGATGAGCAACATCAAGAGGACGCCCTTCGATCTGAACATGTTCTACTCGAAGTCGGCCGCCGAGCCGGTCTCCGAGCGAACGCCGGTGCTGCGCAACCTGCACTTCAGCGACATCACGGTCCGGGGCGCCCCCGCCGCCGGGTACATCCTGGGCCTCGATGAGATGCCCGTCGAGAACGTGACGTTCAGCAATATCGCCATCGACGCCCAGACGGGCTTTTCGTGCAGCAACGCCAAGCTCCTCGCCTTCCGCGACGTGCGGGTCGACACGAAGAAAGGCCCCGCCCTGCTCTGCGAGAAGGTCGAGTCCCTGGAGATCGACGGCCTCCGGACGCTGGCCCCGCACAGCGACTCGGCCCTGGTCGATCTGAAGGACGTCGCCGGCGCGTACATTCACGGCTGCCGCACGACGCCAGGGGTGTTCCTCCAACTGCGGGGCCAGAGCAGCCGCAACATCGTGCTGCAGGCCAACGAATTCGGTAAAGCCGCTTCCGCCGTCAAGGTGGACGAAGCCGTCTCCGCCTCCGCCCTCGTTCAGAACTGATTGACGCGTAGGATCGGATAGCGCGGGTGGCATCGCCAAGGGCGCAGCCCTTGACGATGGCTCAATGGAAAACAGCGAAACCATCGTCAAGGCCGGAGGCCGGCCTTGGCGATGCCACCCGCCGGGCAAACGCAAAATCGCATGACTTACCCCATGTATGTCATTGCGAGGAGCACAGCGACGAAGCAGTCTCAATCCCAAGGGCGGGAGATTGCTTCGCTACGCTCGCAATGACATAGACGGCAGTGCCATTGCAGGACTCTGCGCTTGCCCTGACTTGTGTGGCCGGATGCCTTGCCTCGTTATCGTCATTATGGTACAATATCCATTGACAAGATAGGCATTGTGGAAGGGCTTCTTCCCCGCCGCAAACCGACCACTGAACAGAGGACACAAACGAGGTACGGGATGATGAACGCGAGATGGCGCCTGCGGCTCTGGCCGCTGGCCGCACTGGTCTGGCTGGCGATGCAACCCTTCACGATTGGACACGCTCAGAGCCTGGCTCCGCTCCGGCACGACGTGGTCATCAACGAGATCCACTATGACCCGGACGTGAAGACCGAGATGGTCGAGTTCATCGAGCTATACAACAAAGGGACAGCGGCGGTCAATCTGTCCGGCTGGCGCCTGGCGGACGCCGTCGAGTACACTTTCCCGGCGGGCACGTCGATCCCTGCGAACGGATACCTCGTCGTGGCTCAGAATCCGGCGGCCGTGCAAGCGAAGTACAAGGTGCAGGCCCTCGGCCCCTGGACGGGGGTCCTGTCCAATGAAGGCGAAACGATTTTCTTATGCGATGCCACCAAGCGCGTCGTGGACCGCGTGGACTACCAGATGGGCTTTCCCTGGCCCACGGTCGGCGATGCGCCTGGCTACTCCGTCGAGCTGATCAACCCTGCGTTGGACAACGCGCTGGGCGGCAACTGGCGGTCCGGCGGCCCGACCCCCGGACGCAGGAACGCCGCCTTTGCGGTCAACGCCCCGCCCACGATTCGGCAGGTGACGCACACGCCCCAGCAGCCCGGCTCGAACCGGCCGGTGACGGTCACGGCGAAGGTGACGGATCCCGAAGGCGTCGCGACCGTCCTGCTGTTGTACCAGGTGGTCAATCCGGGCAGCTATTTCTCCAAGGACGACCCGGCGTTTGCCGACCCCAAGAACTGGGTCAGCCTGGACATGAAAGACGACGGCCAGGGAGACGACCAAGCGGCCGGCGACGGCCTCTACGCCGTCGAGATCCCCGCCGCCATCCAGGTCCACCGGCGGCTGGTGCGGTACATGATCGTGGCGCTGGACGGCGCGGGAGCGACGGTCTCCGTGCCCTACGCCGACGATCCGCAGCCGGACTTCGCCTATTTCGTCTATGACGGCGTCCCTGCCTGGAGCGGCGCCATCCAAGCGAACAGCTCGGACGCAACCAAAAGGCAGATCGTGACGTACGATTTCGGCACTATGCCCAGCCTGCCGGTCTACCACCTGATCACGACCCGCAGGGCCCACGAGGACTCGCAGCACATTCCCAATTCCACCACCGGCTCATACTCCGGCTCCGACTACCTCTGGACCGGGACTCTCGTGTACGACGGCGTGGTCTACGACCACATCCACTTCCGCTGCCGCGGCGGCGTCTGGCGGTATTCGATGGGCAAGAATATGTGGAAGATGGCTTTCGAACGCGGACACGACTTCCAGGCCAGGGACGAATACGGCCGGCCGCTCGGGGTCCTGTGGAAGAAGCTGAACCTGGGCGCCAATATCCAGCAAGGCGACTACGGGCATCGCGGCGAACAGGGGCTCTTCGAGTACACGGGCTTCAAGCTCTTCAACCTGGCCGGCGCCCCGGCGTCGCTCACCTTCCCGGCGCACTTCCGCATCATCGAGAACGCCTCGGAGACCAATAGCACGCCCAACAACCAGTACGACGACGACTTCCAGGGCCTGTACCTGGCGGTGGAACAGCCGGATGGGCGGTTCCTGGACCAGCACGGCCTGCCCGACGGAAACCTCTACAAGATGGAGGGTGGCGGCCAACTGAACAACCAGGGACCGACACAGCCGACCAACGGCTCCGATCTGAACAGCTTCACGAGCGGCTACAGCAGCAATCCGACCGAGTCCTGGTGGCGCAGCAACCTCGATGTGCAGGAATACTATGCGTTCCGCGCCATCACCGAGGGCATCCACAACGGGGACATCGGCTACGGCAAGAACTACTTCTATTATCACAACCCGCAGACCAACCAGTGGTCCATCGTCCCCTGGGACCTGGACCTGACCTGGGCCGAGACCATGTACGGCAACGGTAACGACCCGCTCAAGGCCCGGCTCCTCTACACCGACTCGCGGTATTCCGGCATGCGGGAGCCGTTCAATCTGGAGTACCGCAACCGCCTGCGGGAGATCATGGACCTGCTCTACAACTCCGAGCAGGTCGGCCAAATGATCGACGAGTACGCGGCCCTGGTGAATAGTCCGAACCCCGGCGCCTCGATGGTGGACGCCGACCGGGCCATGTGGGACTACAATCCCATCCTCACTTCGTCCTACGTCAATTCCAGCAAGGCCGGCTGGGGGCGGTTCTACCAGGCCGTCGCCACCCGGGACTTCCCGGGGATGGCGCAACAGATGAAGGACTACGTCACCTTCGTCTACACGCACACCCGCAACTGGATGAACGATCCCTCGAACGGCCCGAGCCTGACGACCCTGGCCGCGGACACGATGCTTCCAACCAAACCGACCGTGACCTACATCGGTCCGGCCGGCTACCCGGCGGATCGCCTGAGCTTCCGCAGCTCGGCCTACAGCTCATACGTCCCGTTCGGCGCGATGAAGTGGCGCATCGCCGAGGTCTCCAATCCCACGGCGCCGCGCTACGACCCGAACGACCCGAAGAAGTACGAGATCCAGGCGGCCTGGGAGAGCCCGGAGATCACCCCGTTCGCCGGCGACGTCCGCATCCCGACCAGCGTCGTCGAGGCCGGGCGCAGCTACCGTGTGCGCTGCCGCATGAAAGATCTTGCGGGCCGCTGGTCGAATTGGTCGGCCCCGATCCAGTTCAAAGCCGGCGCTCCGGCCGCCGGATCGAGCCTGGCTTTGCGGATCACGGAGATCATGTACCACCCGCCCGTCTCGCCCAGCGAAGACGGCTGGGACGTGGATGCCTTCGAGTTCCTCGAGCTGACGAACATCGGCAAGACGACGATTGACTTGACCGGCGCGCGCTTCGTGGAAGGGATCAAGTTCGACTTTGCCGGCAGTGGCGTCACCCAACTGGCGCCAAACGCGCTGGTGCTGGTCGTCGCGAATCGGCTGGCCTTCGAGTGCCGGTACGGGACATCGGTATCAGCGAAGATCGCCGGCGAATACAGCGGCAGCTTGGCCAACGGCGGCGAGACGATCAAGCTGATCGATCTCCAGACCGGCGTCGTCGCCCAATTCGCCTACGCCGACACCTGGTACGCCTTGACCGACGGCCAGGGCCGGTCGCTGGTCCCGGTCAATCCAAGCCAAGTCAGCCCGGACCAACTCGGTTCAAAGACCGCATGGCGGGCCAGCTATCACTGGGGCGGCTCCCCCGGAGCATCGGATACGCCGTGAACCGAGGAAGATGGGAAGGTAAGAAGCAAAAAAGGTAAGAAGGTCGGAACGGCCTCTCTCTTTCTCACGTTCTTACCTTCTGCCTTGAAGACTGTCCTCGGCGTGATTTGAACACGCAACCCTCAGCTTCGGGTGCCCAGCCCTCCATTGACCTGGCGCCACCCGCGCAGTACCATTCTGCCAACAGGAAAATGGTTGGATGGAAGGGGATATATGGCGAACCCGGAACACTTGGCGATACTCAAGAAGGGCGTAGATGCCTGGAACAAATGGCGAAGGCACCATCCAGAGATTCAGCCGGACTCCACCAATCCCGACGCCTCCGAGATGGAATCCTACTCTCCCAACCTCTCCGGTAGCAACCTCTCTTTTGTGAAGCTTCCTGGCGTGGATCTCTCCGGCACCGACCTCTCCGATGCATACCTGACCCTCGCGGGATTATCCCACGCGAACCTCTTTGACTCCAAGCTCTCCGGTGCGAACCTAATCTTCGCGGACCTCTCCGGTGCGACTCTGATCCATGCGGACCTCTCCGGCGCCAACCTCTCCGATGCGGGGCTATCCGGCGTCAACCTTTTCGATGCCAACCTATCTCATGCGGACCTTTCCGGCGCGTGCCTCAGGGGAGCCAATCTCTCCAACGTGGACCTTTCTACTGTCAATCTATGTCGTGCGGACCTCTCTAACGCGAATCTCTCCGGCGTCAATCTCTCCGGCGTTGACCTCTACGATGTCAACCTCTCCGGCGCGAACCTCCAATTCAGCCAACTGATCCGGTGTAATCTCGCTCGTGCCAAGCTGACCGGAGCGAAACTGTACGGCACGGCCAGAGACGACTGGATCATCAACGGTGTCGAGTGCGGATACGTCTTCTGGGATGCTGAGGGCGAGATTCGTTCCCCCAGGGACAGAGACCTTGCCCCAGGCGAATTCGAGCAACTCTACCAGACCTTGCCGACCATCGAGTACATTTTCCAGAATGGCATGTCACCGATGGACCCGCTCATTATGGACCGCGTGGTCCAGGCCATCCGGCGGCAGAACCCGGAATTCGACATTCAGATTGACTCGATCAACGCGCGTGGGTTGGTCCCGTCGATCAAGTTCACAGTCCAGCAGGAGGAACACAAAGAGCCAGCCTTGGCGGAAGTGACGAGGATATATGAGGCCAAGCTCCAAGAGTTTGCAGGTCGCTTGGACGAGGCGAGGGCCTTCATTCAGCTACTTATCGACCGCCCGAACCCGGTATACATTGAGAACGCAACCGCGCAGTACCTTGCCGTCGGGGGTTCGACCATCAACATCGACCAGCACGTCGAGAACATCACCAACCTGCGCGATGCCGTTGCCGCGCTGCCGGAGGACAGCCCCACGTTTGCCAAAATTGCCAAGAATACGGCAATGGACCTCATCGGCAGCGCCCTGAAAGATGTCGCCAAGGGGCAGATCAAGGCGGCCGCCAGGCAGATTTATGAGTTGGGCAAGGACCTGGGGCCGGTGATCGTCAAGATCGTCAATACGGCGGCGTATGCGTCTTTCAAGAGCATGATGCCGGGTGGGTAGACGATATCGTTAATTCCTCACCCCTAATCGTCCCTCAGTCTCCTGCTTGCGCAGCCGGGTCTCGTATTCCACACCGGCCAGCAGAACCTTCAACTCCTTATCCCGCGCGGCAGAGGTCGCGTCCATCAACCTTACGGGATGATGACGCGAGACCGCTTGCGTTGAAGCCGTAGGCCCAGAGCTTCGCATGAGCAAAACAAAGTGCCGAAGATACCGACAACAGAGAGGATCAGATGGAACAAGACGGACCGCAGGTTTCCGCGACGCTCAGTACCAACACCCTGTGCATGCTGTAATTTCTCTCTCAGTTCCCGATGAACTCTGTCGAGGAAAGCCTCGGAGACTGCTCCAACCACAGATGCTTGCCGATAGACCTCAAGGAGCGAATCCTCATAGATTTGAAAGGCTCTTGCCTTTTCCGCATTCCCAGCGTTGGAGTCAGCCTGCATCTCCAAGAACGTCCTAAGGTGGTCCCACGCCTGATCCTCGTGCTGAAGCAGGTCGCGAAGCGACGCAGCTTCCCCCGACAACAATGGATATAGGTTCGCGTCCGAGAATCGCTCCAGCACCCCTTCGTCATCAGCCAGCTCAAAACGGCGCTGAAGAATTGTATCTCGCCACGTGCCAAGTTCATCCTTTGTGAGCTGCAATTGCGCAGAGACGTTCCTGCCTACAAGGGTGTGGATACGTCTCGCCGTTCGGTCACTAATAGACGCCATGTCGGCCACACGGGACGCATCCAAGATGACTCGCTCTACGGCAAGACGGTACTCATCAACCTTCTGCCGGAGAGAATCTACTGTGGCGATGTCGTGCCATAGGGAGATGAATGCGTAGGAAACCATGGAAAGCGATGGGACGAGAAGGGCAATCGCCAGCTTCTGACGCCTGTCGAGGGTTACGTCACCTGCACTCAATGAATCATGAATCTCCATCTTCATTGCCTCAGTTCCTCACCCCGAACCATCCCTCGATCTTCTGCCTTAGCCGCCGGGCTTTCTTCATCTCCATCGCCAAGGCAACCCTCATGTCCCGCCCAGCCCCGCTCGGTGGCGCATCCATAATCCTGCGAATCACTCAGTAGAGACAATTCATGTGCAGCATCCTGTTCTCGGTGCCGTCCAGAGCCTCTTCGCAATCCAAGAGGAATTCGGAATGGGACAAGGCGCTATGAATCAAGGCTACAAGAACTGTCCCCGGCGTGATTTGAACACGCAACCTTCAGCTCCGGAGGCTGACGCTCTATCCAATTGCGCTACGGGGACGAAAACAATAACACGGGCATTCCTGCCCGTGATCCGAAATACATGGGCGCGACGCCCATGCTGGTGCACTTCTACCACCATCGGCCCCCCCTGTCAACTCTCTTGACAGCCAAAAATCCGGCTTGGCTCAAAACGGATCAGCGATACGCCGCACAGCCGGTGACGCGCCGCTCGATCTCTTCTATCAAACGCAGGTAGCGTTCGCCGCCCACGCCGCCGTACTGCGATTGGAACTGGGCGTCCGGGATTCCTTCGGGCAGATCGGCCGCCGGTGGGAAGAAGTCATCGACGCGAAAACCGCCTGCCAAGCGCGCTTGCATGGCCCGGGCAGCCGCCTCGTCGCATGTGGCCCGGATGGCAAATGTCGTGCCGGCCCGGTCGGCGAGCAGGTCGGAAAAGGAGAAGCCGCTCCCGCCGGTGTCGGCGTCGAGCTCCTCCTTGAGCAGACCGGCGGCCCCGCTGACCGCCTCGTCGGAAAGCACGGCAATCACGGCACTGACGCAGAAATGCTTCGTCCAGTCGGACCGCCCGCGAAGAACAACGCGGGCCAAGGCGAGTCGAGCGGCGTCCTCGTCGCGCTCGGCACGAGCCCAGCCAAGGAATTCCTTGATCCGGGGATGGCCCAGGAGGATTCCGAGAGCGAAGATCCCCGCCCGATTTTCCATGACGGGGTCCCTCTGGGCGGAACGTTCCCGGGCCAGGGCAAACACCGTCTCGAAGCACAAACCGAAGGTCAGTTGCGAAGGCGGCAACGGCTTGACAACCGCCAGAAAGTGGTCGATCTGGGCTCGCGTGGAAGCGAGCGTCTCTTCGTTGGCGGCCGTCGGACCCAAGAGCTCTCTTCGCAGCTCGGGCGGCAAGCGCACGCAACCATAGGCCAGTCGGACCAACTTCGGCTCGATCCGCATTTCCTGGGTGGCCTCCAGAAAGGGTTTCCAACGCCGGTCGAGGCGGATCTGCGCTGCGACAATGCGAGAGAGCCAACCAAGAAGCCGGCGTGGGACCTCGATGCCGCCCAGCCGGCCACGGTCCATGTCCAGGCGCAGAACTCCCTTTTCAACTCCCACACCGCCGGCCAACTCCAGATTCAGATAGCGGCATCGCTCCGCACCCAACGGCACACGGACCGAGGCGGCCAGCGAGGCCGAACCGGGGGCGAGACCAACGCTTGCCTTTTGCGCCGGCGACCCCAGCGAAAGCCCCCAGGACAGCAGGACGTTGAGGTCGTGCTCCGTCAGCCACAGGGTGCAAATCCGGCCGTCTTCGAGAGAGACCGGGTTCTTGTCGCGAAACAGATCGACGAGCCGGCGCTTCTCGGCCGAGGTGACGGGGGCCGCTTCAAAAGGCAACGGCGTGCGGTCCAAGGACAGCCCGATGAGGATGCCGAGACAGACCGCGGCCAGGATGATCGACAGGACGACCTTCGGCAAGAACCAAAGACAAGCCCGCCGGCCCCGGCGCCACGTAGCCCCCATCCACGTTCCAAGGCCGCAGCCAAGCAAGGGAAACACCAGACCAAGCACCACGGCCTGGCGCCCCGATCCGACCAGCTCGACCACGCAGATCAGCACGGCGACCGTGCCGGCCATCGACAGGGCACAAAGGCGGACCCAAAAGCGGCGCCACCGCCCCCGGCCGCGCGGCACAAGCACGGCGGCGACAAAGCCGATAGGAATGAAGTACGCACACTGGTACAGGGCCGTGAGGACAAGGCCGCCAATCCAAGCGAGAAGCCGGCGCGAGTCATGCAGCTCCCACAGACCAATACCCGCAATTCCGCTGCCGGCATCGTGGTACAAGGACCGATACCCGAGCAGCAGCGAATAGGCAACCAGTACCGTCCAGCCGATGTATTTGCGGCGATTCCTTCCAGGGACCTGGGCCGCCACCCACCCCTCACCGGGCCCCTGCTTGATTTGTGCGGCCGGCTGATCCATGTTACAGGCCACGCTCGAAACAGCCTGTCGCGTTGGACACGGTCAAGCCCGTGGGGTCTCTGGGGAGCGAGGCCGTGCCGATGGTCGTGAAGCCCTTGGATCTGGCGTCGTCAGCGATTCGAATTCTCCCGCTGGGCTGGTTGTCCCCGCCTTCCTGGATAAGGGCGATCTCCTTGACTTCCAGGTCGATCCGGTCAGGGTAGACGGTGGCGACCAAGTAGTTCACTTTCGGGCCACGGCTGAATTGGCCGCCGTGAGCGATCTGCAGAACACCACCGGCCTGCGTGCACGCAACCGCCCCGGCCTCGGCACACAGGTACAGATCGGCCCCATGTTTTTTGAGGGTCTGCCACAGAGGACAGTCCCGGCCGCCCGCCAGCATCAGGCTGCCGGAACCTTCCGAAGCGGCCGGACCGAGGACCGGCGCGTGCCCCATTACCACGACGTGCGTGACGCCGGGGTTGTCCGCCAGCGTCTGCTCGAGCCATTGCAGTTGTTCGCCCGTGACCTGCGGGACGATGCCGCCCTGCGGAGCGGCACGCCTCTCGAAGACATCCAGGGCAACGAACAAGGCGCCCTCGTACACGAACGAGTAGGCCGTGCCTTTCATGCGCAGCGGCCCATTGCGGGGCATGTTCAGGTACTTCTGAAACTGCCGCTTGAAGAGACTCACCAGGGCGACTTTGTCCTCGGGCCAGGGGCCGCCGCCGATCTCATGGTCCCCTACGGCGGCATAGGCCTTCAGCCCGTGGTCCGCCATCCGCTTCATCCAGGCGCCGTAGCAGGCCGCAGAGGACTGCTCAACGGCCGCCTTGTCCGGCCAATTACCCTGGACCAGATCGCCCGGGACAAGGACGAATTCCAGGTTCTCCGCCTTGATCGCGTTGAGGACGTAGTCCAGCGTGTCTTCCCAGCCAGGCTGCGGATAGGCCAAATCCGCACCGGGGAAATTGGGAATGCTGACGAAGCGCCAGGGCGAAACACCTGAGACGCCGTCCTTCGGAACATCGGCCTTGGCCACCCAGAGGATGGCATTCAGGACCAGCTTGCGGAACGGCTCCATCTGCCAGTTGCTCGTGTAGTGGCCGCCGGCGAATCCGAAGCCCCGGCCGCCGTCCGGCCGCGTGTAGGCCCAGGCGAGAACCTTGTCCTGCGGCTCGCGCGGCAGCTTGCCGGTCATGACCGGCACGACATTCGCATCGTTCGGGCGGAACCGGATGTCGAAGTACCATTCGTCCTCCGCGACGTAGCCGCTGCAACCGCGCGTGATGGGGTGGCCGTTGCCCGCCGGCGTCACCTTCACGACGTTGACGGGGTTCTGCGAGTACCCCACCTCGTAGCAGCCGCCCATCCAGGCCATGAGGTCCTGCTGCCCCCCCGCCGGCGGATCAATGGAATAGTGAAGAAACGCCAGTCCGACCCCGCGCTGGGCCAGCTCCCGGATCTTGGCCAGCCGGCTCGGGTCCGTGAGCGGGTGCATCGCGCGACCATCCGCGAAGAAGATGATCGCATCGGCGTCGTCCAGAACGGTAGGATTCTGGGGCCAGCCGTCGTCGTACACGTCGATCTGCAGCGGCTCGATGTTCGTCGCCTGTTGCAGGCAGTCCTTTGCCAGCCGGGCGACCTTGTCCCACTCGTGATTGCCTTCGCCGTGACTCGGCTTGCCGGCCAGGAAGGCAACCTTCCGGTTCGTAGTGACGCCGTGAGGCATTGTGTCGCGGGCATCCTGCCCGCGATTCGAGGGCGGGACGCCCTCGACACGTTCTGATGCCCTTACGGGCACACTACGAACGGCCGACAGCCCCGCCGACCACGCACAGCCACGACGAAACAACTCGGCCGCCCCGGGATTCGTGACCGCCCCGACATCATGGCCCAGCGGGCTGTGGAATATGCGGCCCTTGCCGTATCGCAGGATGAAGGCCATCGCGTAGTTCTTGCCGTCCACTTTCGACTTGGCTTCGGCCAGAACCTGGATCGGGAGGCTGCCCGCCAGGCACGTGTACAACTCATCGGTGATCTCAAAAGGCTTGAGCCCGCGCGTGATGGGGTGCTCCACGTCGGTCATCGTCACCTGGAAGGCCCCGTAGGGGTCGTGGGGCCTCATCTTGGGATCATAGACCCGCCCGACGATCTTCGCAAACTCGGGCCAGCCCTGGAACGCCCCACAGGCGAAGTGAACGGCCACGACGCCGCCGCCCTCACGCACGAACCGGGCCAGGTTCTGCTTCGCCTGCTCGCTCGGGTCCGGCGTCTCCCAATTCATAAAGTGCAGCACAACGGCGTGGTAGTCCTTCAGCTTCTCCGACGCCAGGAACTCCGGCGTCTCGACCACATCGACCGTCAGACGCGGGTCCTTGCGCAGCTCCGCCGCCAGCGCCGGCGCCGTCTCCTTCCATTTGTGCCCCGGATAGTCGATCCCCGTGACGATGACCACTTTGCGGGTCTCGGCCTCCGCCCCCCAACCGCGTCCACTCACAGCCAATGCAAGCCCGCAAACAATCACCGATAGCCACCACAAACGTACACGTAGTCTCAACTCCATGCGTTCTCCTTCAAGCTGTGTGCGACCGACTCCTTGTAGGTCGTGCGTCCCCGCACGACTTCTTTAGGCGAGCGAGGACGCTCGCCCTACTTGGCGAAATCGCGCACCTGGACGCCAAGCGTCTTTCACCAAGGGATTTCTATTGGGTTTCTCGTCGTTTGTCAACGCGGAAGGTCATGCCGGTGGTGCACATAGTGCTCGATCAACCGCTTCACCTGGTTGTTCTGTGGCGTCTCTTCGTCGTTGAGCGTCTGCGTGGCGTCATCCAGAGGCCCCGGCTCCGCCTGGTACAGCTTGCGCAATAGCGCCAGGGTCTGGCTCCGGATCTGGGGGACGTGCAGGTCCATCATCAGTCCCGCATCCTTGTCGCGCCCATAGACGTGCCCGAGGGCCTCCCTTTTGGCAAAGGTCTGGAGGAATGCCTTCTCCAGAATGACGATTTCCTGCGTCGAGAGCAGCTTGTCCTCGGCCCTCTTTTGCAGTTGGTCCCCGCTCTCCGCGCCGAGCATATGGAGAATGTGCTCCCACGTGCGGCAAGGCAGCATCCGGATCTTGGTGATCTCCCGCAGCGTTTTCCGTTCGTGACTCAGAAAGACGGCGAACATCCGCTGCGCCTCGTTCCTGAGGGGAATCTGCCGCTGCCGGCGGACGAACTCGAATTGCCAGGCGTGCGTGCCGTCCGCCGCGCCGCCCGCCTGAACGAAGGAGCAGAAGTCCCGAGCCTCCTGAGCCGCCGCCTTCTGAAGCGCCGGCAGTGTTTCTTCACTCACCGCCTTCGGAATCTCCGGCGTCTGCGGTGCCGCAGAGAGCGCCATCGCCACGGCGGAGGCCGCCGTCTGCTTCGGGACCGCCAGCGGTCGTCCTTCCTTGATGTCCCGCAGGAACAACAGAAAGGCGTGCGCGATTTCCTGGTGTCTGCCTCTCTTGGCCGCATGGCCCAGCAGTTTCCTCCATGCCTGGTACCGCTTGTCGTCCGCAAAGTACTCCCGGATATCGACGGCCAGGCCGGAAGAGACACCGCCCTCGGCGCTCTGCTCGGTCAGAGTCTTGATGCCTTTGAGGACGGAGAACATGTAGTCCCGGTAGCGGTCCGCGTTGCTTTCCGTGAAGCGCCGCAGCCGCTTGAGCGTGACGCGGATGTTATCCAGCATCAGATCGTTCACCGTCAGGACATAGGCGGGGACCTGCTCGGCGTCGGCGAATTCCGCCACCTCCGCCAATCCCGCCAAGAGGCCCTCTTCCGCCACCGTTTCCTCCTTCTGGGAATTCTCGGTGGCCGCTTCCGCCTCTTCCTGAATTCGTTTCAGCAGCTCGTCCACGCTCAAGAGCGATCTCTTCAAAAGCCGCTCGCTGATCGAATCGTAGATTCGGAACGGGTTGGCAAGCTTCAGAGCCACCAGGAGCAATGAGACGGCCGCGATCCAGACGAAGACTCCGCGCCACTGCTGCCACGTCTCGCTGATGCGTTCGATCGGGTCGGGCCCCCCCTTGATCCGATCCAGTCCCTCATCCTCGTATCCGGCCTGGCCCAGGGCCGCCGCCGCCAGCACCAATAGCACAAAACCCACCAGCGCCCACGTCCAGACACTCCCCTTGCGCGGGCCGCCGCCGGGCACCACTCGCACAGGAGCCTCCCGGAAGACTCCGGATTTTTCCCGATTTGCTGATGACACATCCACACTCCTATTATATCATGTTCGTGAGGTTCAACGGAAACCCAGGCTTGGAAATTGCGAAGGGGACCTGTAACAGAACACGAGTAAGACCGTCTCTTATACAGGACGAATCGTGGATTGACACAATCGATTGCACGGGAGGACTCTTATGAACAGGTCAAAGCGAGTGGGGATGTTGCTTGTGGGAGTGCTGTTGTGGGCGGGACTTTGTCTGCTCGGTCCCCAGACCCCGTTGGCAGGCGAGCGGCAGGCCGCCAAACCAGGCGACCGGGAGGCGAGGGCTTTACCCCCCGCCGGATCTGTGGACCTTCGTTGCCAGACGAACCAGCCGACGACGATTCTGTCGGTGATCCCGCCGGGCAAATCGGTAAAGAAGGGTGACCTCCTGGTCGAATTGGACGTCTCCGCTCTCGTCGATAAGCGGATACAGCAGGTTCGCGACGTGAAGAAAGCAGAGAGTGAGATGATCCTGACCACGGAGTCACAGGATCGGGAGAAACGAGCAGCCGGCGGCCAAGTCGGGCTGGCAGAGAAAGCCCTGCGCCTCGCGCAAGCTCAGTTGAAGGCATTCATCGACGGCGAGTATCCCCACCAGTTGGCCCTCGCCCAGAGTGCGGCGGCCCTCGCCGAACAGAAACGTCTGATGGCCGAAGAGCGTGTTCTACAACTACGCGCACGCGAAAGAACTCAGGAGGGGCAGACATCGATGATCACGCTTCAAGAAGCCGAGATCGCACTACAAGAGGCGCGCCTGCAGTCTACCGCGGCCCAGGGTTCGCTCGTGCTTCTCAAGAGCGCCGTTCACGACAATAAGGTCGCCGAGCTCGAGTTGGTAGTGGCCCAACGGGAGTTCGATCTCGCCCGCGCCCAGGACGCCGTCTCCGCTGCCGCGGCGCGGGGCGCTGTGACTGTTTCTCTTGCTGAGATGAACCACAGGACGGAGGCGCACCGGCTGGCAAAGCTGGATGACCAGATCACCCAGTGCAGAATCTATGCACCGCAGGACGGGACGGTTGTCTACCCGAACGATCCCGACGGGGCGGCAATCCGGCCGGACGCCGTCGTCCGTGAGCGGCAGGTCCTCATCCGCCTCCTGCCTGTGACGCCGCCCAAGCCGTGAATCAGTTCGCCGGCTTCAGGACAATCGAGCGAAGGTTGATCGCCTGCCACTGGTCCCGCAGGGGCTTGACGGTCAGTTCGTAGGAGCCCTTTTCGAACCGCACCTCGCCGAGCTTGACGGTCTTGAAGGTTTCGTAGTCGCCGGTCGTCTCAACCTGGGCGGTGAGCTTCTGCTCGCCGACGGCAAGCTCGAACTTGCTGCTCTGAGCCGACGTGGCGACGGTGGCCATGATCTCGAACCGGCCGCCCTTTTCCAGCTTGAACTGCCAACTCAACCAGTCCCGCGCGTTGGTCCAGTAACCGATATTGGGTTGGCCGCCCTTTTCCTCGACCTGGGCGCCGCCCCCGTGGATTTCCGCCAGCGGGGCGGGCAGCGTCATAGTCCCATTCGCCTCCTGGCCCGGCAGCACTCTCTCGATATCGAGCTTGCCTTTGACCTCCAGCACGACCACCGTGTCGATGGGGTCCAGCGGCTCGGCGGGAACCGCGATCGTCAGGTCCCCTGCGCCGGCCGTGAACTTGAGGGTCTTATCCGTCGCCAGGAGCCAGGCGCTTTTGACCTCATTGTGCAGGCCCGGCACGACCAGTTTGCCGTCTTTCGGCCAGTCGAAGACGTGCAGGTACAGCGTAGCGCCCGTATCGTTGAGCTTCTTCGTGCAGCGGCCCCAGGCCAGACGGCTGAACGGGCTGGCCGTCGTCGCGTAGATCGACTCGCCGTTGACCTTCATCCATTTGCCGATCTCCTTGAGCCGCTCGATACTCGGCTCCGGGATCTCGCCCAGGCAGGTCGGCCCGACGTTCAGGAGGTAGTTGCCGCCTTTGCTGGCGATGTCCACGAGGTTGTGGAGCAGGGTCTCGACGGGCTTCCAGTGGTTATCGTAGCTCTTGTAGCCCCAGGTGTCGTTCATCGTCATGCAGGTTTCCCAGTCGCGGCCGGGCATGCCGGTGGACGGGATCTGCTGCTCCGGCGTACTGAGGTCGCCGCCGTAACCCCCGCCGAGACGGTTGTTGATGATGATCCCGGGCTGCAACTGGATCAGCGGCAGCAGCATGTCCGCCCGCGCTTTGGTCATATCGACAGGCGTGTCCCACCAGAGGACGGCGATCTTGCCGTAATTGGAGAGAATCTCTTTGACCTGCGGTGCGGCGATCTTGCGGATGTACTCGTCCATGTCGCCGTTCTGGGCGGAATCCCAATGCCCGCCGGCAGCCGCCCCGCCCGGATGGTTCCAGTCCTGGGCCTGCGAGTAGTAGAAGCCCAGCTTGATGCCGTTCTTTTCACAGGCCGCCGTCAGGGGCTTGAGCAGGTCCTTGCCATAGGGCGTGGCGTCCACCACGTTCCAGTCCGTAGCCTTCGAATCGAACAGGGCGAAGCCGTCGTGGTGCTTGGACGTGATGACAATGTACTTCATCCCCGCTTCTTTGGCCAAGCGGACCCAAGCCTCCGCGTCATAGCGAACCGGGTTGAACTGCTGGGCGAACTGCTTGTACTCGGCGACCGGGATCTTGCCGCTGTTCATGATCCACTCGCCAATGCCCGGAATCTGCTTGCCTTTGTAAGTCCCGGCGGGCACGGAGTATACGCCCCAAGGGATGAACATCCCGAACCGGGCCTCGCGCCACCATGTCATCCGGGCATCCCGCTGCTCGGGCGTCTCGCCCGGCTGGCCGGCCACTTCCTGCGAAACCGCCGTCCCACACCAACCCGCCAGCAATCCCACCGCCAGAACACACGCGTGCCACACCGATAAGCGTCGCGAATTTCGCATCGAAGAACCTCCTGTGTAGGGTGTGCCGTGCACACCATCTTCTTCCCGCGTCAGGGAGAAAAGCAGCCTGTCCTTTTCTCTACGCCTGGGCGTCACGCCGGCAGTCTACCATCAACCTGCGAGGGGCACTACAGAATTCCCAAGCCCCGGCTTCGCCGGGTGCGGGCGGAATCCCGTGGCGGATCGGGCCTTCCTGGACAGGAATTGACCCTCGCATCGGCAACGGGACGAATTCAAGGCATCCCCCAAAAAACGGTTCTTCACGGATTTGCAGGGAAGACAACACGGCGATCGAGAAAAGAGGCTCATCCGGTTTTCGGGTGCTGCCCTCATCCAAGCATGCGTAAAGCGGCGTGCCCGGGAGATTCTCATCGCCTTAGGCCAAGAGCATGGGGTCGGAGAACCCCCGAGGGCATCGTGCGCCCCCAAGGCGAAGAGAAGAGGCGGTTCAGGGGGTAATCGCTGCCTCTTGCCCCGCAGCGCGATCCGTAGCATCGGGCCATCCGTCTGGGCGCGGGGTTACGTCGGTTCATGGGCGGAAGGACTTCAGACCGCCCCTAGGCGGACGAAGCCAGCTATTTATGAACAATGACCCGCTCAAGAGCTAAGATCGGCAGCGTCGACCTACGTGGCGCTATCGAAAACGGGGCTGCGGAATCGCATCTTAGCCTTTCAGCGGATCATTGTTTATGAATGATGCCGGACGCCGTGGAACCCGTGGCGAAGCCTTCCGCCCATGGCCGGTCTGAGATCTTTCCGGCCATGAACCGCTTCTTGACTCCCGAAGAGAACGTGCGTTCTGACGGCGGCCAACCCCGCGATAAAACCGCCCCATCGCGCGTCGCCCCTGAACCGCCTCTTTTCTTTTCCGTCTCAGCGTCCCCGCTATTCCGTGAAGAACCAAAAAGAATACCTGACACCGTCGCGTTCCCCGCGAAGCCGGCGGCCGCGAGGTGATCCGACTGTCTTTGACAGACACGGTAGGTTCCAGTACTCTAATGCCGGCATGAGTCTGCTGGGATAGCGGGCTTGTCATTTCCATAGCATGATTGTGGGCAGGTCACGAGACATGTTTGGCTCACTGGCAACCAAGACTCGAAATCGGCGCTGGTACCTGGTGGCGCTGATTGTCGTCATTGCGGCGGGCCTGGCCTCTCGGCGCTATGCCTGGTTGTTCCCTGCCTGTCTGGGCAAATACCCGGGCGATGCCCTTTGGGCCTTGATGGTATTCGGAGCACAACAATGGGCCATCTCATCTTGGGATCCGGCTTCGCCTGGCCTGACTTGGTGGCGTATACGGTTGGTGTTGCCCTGGGAGTCCTTGCTTCTTTCGCCTCTTCTCGCGATAATAGTCCCCATTGAAGATTTGATTTACTCCCCGTCGGACACGCCGAAAGGCCTCTCGCGGGGTTTTGTTTTTGGGGGCACCGCCGGGAGGGTGGGCGATGCCTGACCGCCAACGCGGCTTCCTGAATTTGCCGTTGGGCTTGTCACCGGTCAGTTTGCACTTGTGACTTGCGGCGTCCCGCCGGCCCCCTTCCCACTCTCCACACCCTGTAACTCTTCAGACTCCGCGCCGTAGCCGCTACCTGCCGGTCCCGGCGGTCTTCCGGGCGGATCAAGCCTTCCAGGACAGCAATGGACCCTCGCCGCGGCGACGGGACGAACTGAAGGCATCTGGAAAAACGACGTGACACCGTCACGTTCTGCATGCGTGCGCGTGCCTCTAACTTGCCTGGTTGACCCAGCGGGCCAGCTATGCTACGATTGCACGCGTGCTTACATAAAATGGAACGTTGGAAGCCCACAGGTCCATGTTAGAGAAGGACTTTCTTGATGGCTGAAGTGATTGTCATTCCAGAAGGCAAGATCTGCGATTACATTGACGCCAAGCTGCGAAACGATACGCCAGAGGAGTACGTCCGTCAGAATATCGAGAAACGCCTTGTCAACGAGCACAAGTACCCGAAGGAGAGCGTCGCGGTCGAATTCACGATTCGTGTAGGTTCCGCCAAGCCGCGCGCCGATCTTGTGATATTCTCGGCCAATGCTCCGGGACGCGCTCAGGAGCATATTCACGTTATCATAGAGTGCAAGAAGGAGTCAGTAGAGCCGACCGCACGCAAAGATGGCGTCGGACAACTCAAGTCCTACATGGCCGCGTGTCCGAACTGCGAATGGGGCATGTGGACGAACGGAAGACAGAAGGAAGTCTTTCGAAAGGTCATCAATGAGAAGGGCAAGATCGAGTTCATTGACTTTAACGATATACCCTCCGCCGACGGTAGTATCGAAGACATCGACCGTCCTAAACGCCACAAGTTGAGAAGCGCGGTCGAAGACAATCTGCTCTTTGTTTTCAGGACATGCCACAACCATATCTATGTCACTGACGGCATGCAGAAGCAACCGGCCTTCTTTGAGCTTCTCAAGGTTATCTTCTGCAAGATCGAGGACGAGCGGAACCTCGGGAAACCGCTGGAATTCTACGCGTCTTCCGGCGAACGTTCCAATCCGGACGGGCAGCTTGCCGTACAGAAACGCATCGATAAGATATTCGATCGCGTCAAGACTAAGTAACTATCTCAAAAGGGTAGGTTTGGCCGATAACCATCTGTAGGAACCTTTTGAAAGGAGCCACGGATGGGCAAACAGAAACGTAAGGTCAAACCGCTTCCCACCATTTGGGAGGTCAGCGACGAACAATGG
>JAPLMX010000120.1 GCA_026386805.1 Phycisphaerae bacterium
ACCTCGGGGAGGTGGGGCAAGCGGTGGAGGATGGCATGGAGCGTGTGCAACAGAACGGACAACTCCTGTTCGGGTTCTTGGAGCACACCGGTCTTTTTTTTGAGTGACTTGTCACTGTATTATGCGAAATTCAGTAGGCCATACAGAATTGTTGATTGCTGACGGGGTCTTCTTCGAAGGGCCGACCCTGAAGAAGTTCGCGGGAAGATCCCAAACAGACCACTGTGAAGCGGATGGTGTGGGATGGCTTTGTCGTTACCAGTACCAGTCGTAAAGAAGATCGAGAAAGCTCTGTCGGATCGCTCCTTTCGCGAGTCTCTGGACTTTGAGGACGTATGCAATCATCTGCTGAGACAGGTACCCGAATACCGGCTTCTACGGAGCCGAAAACAGAACCCTGACCTGCCAGCTCCAGGTAAGGGCCCGGATGCGTATGTGCGCTTGGACGACGACAAGCTAATCTGCTTCGAGTACACGACACGAGAGACAGGCTACATTGAGGGTTATCTGAAGCGTACGTTCCACGACACTTATTACAGGCAAAACGCGCACAGAATTCAGCAAGTGGTCCTGGTCTCGAATAGAACCGTCGAAGAGAACTTGAAATCGACGTGCAGTGGCCTCGCCAAGACTTGTCTTCAGTGTGTGTGTCGAACTCTCGACCGCCAAGACCTTGTGGTGCTTCTTTCTGACTATCCACATCTTATCAACCAGTTGCTTGATGTTGGTTGGCGTCCAAAATGGTTCAAGTCTCCAGAAGATGCTGTCCATGAACTCAATTCCGCCCGTCTTGTTTTTCCCAGTCTGGCAGACTTGTGCGAAGGAAGGGTCTATGCCGATGAAGAGCTCCTCGGCACAGTCGTGCGTCGGGTGTGTGAACACGATGGACCGACCCTATTGACAGGTCGTTGGGGCTCCGGGAAGACCGTTTTTGCGTTGGCAACCGCACTGAAACTTCAGAAGGAGCGAGGATTCACCGCGTACTACCTGGACCTGGGTGAGTGCATCGGACGCCATCAGCAGAAATTGACGTCTGAGCTATTCAATGAGTCCCTCAAACCCTTCTATAATCCTGAAGTTGTGTTCGTCATCGACAACGCTCACGTTTTCCCACATGTAGCCTATAGGATTGCCGAGTGGGCGTCCCGAGAGAAGGCAAACGTCCTCTTGGTGTCACGGCCCATCAGCAGGGAAATGTGCGATGAAGGACAGGACTTTCTGGAATTCTTCAGGTCCTACGGCCTCAAGCGGGTTGCAGAGGAAGACGATTCCATAGAGGACGATGCAAATGCTCCAGAATCACACTCGTCTTTCCTGGTCCATCCCACTATGGCGATTATACGCTGGCTCGTGGATCGGCGGTTGAAGGAAGTTGGCGAGAGCCGTGAATATACAGATAGGGAAGTAGCGTCGTTGTACACAAGACTCGGTCACAACCTCACCCTGTTGGTTCTTCACCTTCGTAACTGGAGTCCCCGCTCTGGCGATATATGGGAGCCGAACCTGGAGCCAGTATTCCGGAAACTACGAAAGAGGTTTTGTCTCGACAAATTCCCCGAAATCTACCTGCTATCTGCTCTAAACCATTTCGATTGCTCGGCAGATACAAACGTGGTTTTTCAGTCAACCGAGTCTAGGGTGAGATTTGAATCGGATTTTTTTTCCGAAGGTGGTCAAGCAACGGGGCTTCTCTTCCAAAGGAAGACCCTCTTGTTTGGCATCAATCCTGGAGAGGCGAGACTCATCTGCGAAGCAGGGTTACTTGCAAAAGAGCGATCCCTCCAAGACGAGAAAGGTCGCTTGCCACACTCCATCTCAGAAATGCTTCGCACGTTGGTGACCCGATACGCCTCGTGCAAGCCTGCGAATCCGTACGAGATGTTGCGTGCCCTCCGATGGGCGGCTGTTGAGGCAAAAGAGTCCGGAGATGCTGACGAAGAAGAAGAGATCGTGGAGACTTTGGTCTCAGTTCTGGGCTGCGCCCAATTCGCCGAGTATCTCAGAGAGATTATCCTTCCTCAGAAGTTGTCGATGCTTGGACTCGGTAATATAGCTCGACTCTGTAGGTACGTGCGCCTACCCCCCCCATTTTCATCAGAAGATACTGTCGCGTGACGAGTTGCAGCGTGGCATCCAAAGGTTGCAGAATCTGTGGGCAGTTAATCACCCCGCGATCGAACACCGGTTCACTTGGCGCGAAGAATTTGCCTGGCGACATCTTCAGAACCTGGATTGTGCGCTCGGATCATTTTTTCTCAAGGAGTTCGGTTATGAGAAGCTCTTCTCATACGGCAAAGGTTCCCTGAATGGCCTATCCAGGCTTCTTTTCATGGGGTCACGCACGCTGTGGTTGAAGGAAAAGCTCGGCCCAGATTTGGAGAGCCTTTTCGGTGATAAGGAGGAGTTCGGTAAGAACCTTGCTGCTCTAAACGAAGTTAAGCTTCGTTTCCTCTTCAGGCATGCAGGTCTGTTCGGGAACTCGGCCGTGAAGCTCCTTTCGTCTTACGTACCCCCGAAGGTGTTGGCTCAATTAGCCAAGCGGCTGCCAAGACTGAGTGGTGAACTGCTCCATACCGTTGTGCGCCATATGGATTATACATATAGCCATACATTCCTCAAAGGATTCTCCGAAGACGAACTCTATAGACTTGCATTTGGGCCACGCCTGGACAGGGTAAAATTTGCACCTGCAGATGGTCCATACTCTCAATTCCTGGATCGTGACTTGGCAGGCAAAGTCGTAGGGGCGAATCTTCGGCAAATCCAACAATTCCTTAGAAATGTCCGTCAATACGGCTTTCGCAAGCATCATCGTCAGTGGACGGGCGAAGCGTTTGCCGAGAAAGGGTTGCAGGACACTGTCTTCAAGAAGGTTGCTCAAGATGAGACCGCTTTGTGTGATCTGGGGTTCTTTCTGCTGAATTTAAGTGCGTTGAACGCGAACGCGGGCGAGGCTTACATTGAACGGATGATTCAACTCGACCTGCATCAGAAAATCGTCGAGGCGCGCTTGGGCGACCTAGCCCTGTTTATCCTCGCCATTTGGACAGGCGGCTTGTTCAATCCCTGCGATACGCTGCCAACAAGTATTCTTAGGCAAACGGTCAATACCAAGGCCGCACGATCCTCCGCGTCCAGTTTGCTTGAGATCGCAGGAATCATTGAGATCTTGGGTTTTGACACGGTCGTACCGATCACCTTTGAGGATTTAAGCGGAAGAATCGGGCGTTGCTTGGCTGGGCTGCAATCTGCTGCCCAGGAAGATAATCTCGAAGCGTGCATAGAACCGGAGGCGATTCAACTCTGGGCTCTTCGCTGTGCGTTGAGCATTCTGGGCGTGAAGAACCTGGTTAGAACACGCTCTTCCCCTGCTATTTATCAACAGCTTGACAGGAAACTAATCTCACATGTACTTACGGAGGTCAGGGAGCAGATCTCGCGGGATGCCACGACCACAATGAGCGCCGCGTTCGGCCGCTTGCCAGCGGCTGCTGATCGCAAATGCAAGTTGCTTCAAGGCGCGATTGACTGGCTTGGGCCGAGCTAAAGATAATGGGAGATATCTGGGATATCTAGGGAGACCATACTCACTTGAAGACCGAAATAAGTGAGATGTCGCCGGAATTCCGCCCCCAGTGTTGACAGCAATAAAGCATGGATGGACCACCAGGACCGTTGCAGCCCAGGGAGCCTCGTGGTATCATGAGGCCTACCGTATGCGGGAGCATAGGATGTACGAAGGCAAACGGGAGAATCATGATCGCCTCTATCGTCGCTACCAACCAACCTTTTTGAAGGAGGAATACGATGATTAAGAAAATGACGTGTTTGGTCTCTTTTGTCCTACTGCTGGTCCAAATCAACAGTGCCTCAGCGCTTATATCTTGGGACGACGGCGGGGGTGACCATCTCTGGAGCACAGCAGCCAACTGGAGTCCCGACACCGTCCCGGGCCGCATCGATGCCGCTTCCATCGATCAGCCGGCGAACACCCATTGCGTGATCCCGGCCGGCATCACCGCCGTGTGCGAGACCCTGAGGGTCGGCAATTCCAGTTTCACCACGAACCTGGACATCCGCGGCGGATCGCTTTCGGCCAGTGGGGCTTACATCGGCGTGGATGATCCCGGCGGCCACGGCATCCTGAACATGAGCGGCGGCCTGTTCTCTACCGGATCATTGCAGATCGGCTGGGGTGGCACCGGAACGCTCAATATGACCGGCGGCGTCATCGAGCTCAGCGACAACCTGGTGGTACCCGGCCAGACCGGCATCGGCTCGGTGAGCCTGCGCGGCGGCACGATCAAGGCGTCCGATCTGCAATTGACCGGCGCCTCCGGCTCCCTCGACGTTACCGCCGGCACATTGATCCTGGCCGGCGATGATACCGCGGCCGTTCAAGCCTACATCGACGACGGCTGGATTACCGCCTATGGGGGCCAAGGCAGGCTGCACTTGGACTATGACGTCACGAATAAGGGCCGGACGACGCTGACGGCCACCCCACTGCTTGATCCGAATCCGGTCGACGGTGGTTTGGTATCTCCCGGCGAGTTGAAGTTGAGCTGGACGCTGCCCGACCTCTGTGTGCCCGGCCAGCCGGTACTCGTGGACGTCTACTTTACCGACAACCTGGAATTGCTGGAGCAGTTTACCGACCCGGCAGCCATCCAGGTTGTCAAGGCCCGGAACGTGACTTCCGTTGTCGTGCAGACTCAACCAAAGACGTGGTACTATTGGGCTGTCGATGTCTACGTTGGCAGCGCTGATGATCCGATCTATGGCCCTGTCTTTAGTTTCTTTGCGGATAATAGGCCTCCCCAAGTGGACGCCGGCGCGGACGTAGTGACCTGGCTGGAAGGGGGGACCCGGAAAGGGAATCTGGATGCAACCGTCACAGACGATGGTGCGATCAGTGCCTACACGGTGCATTGGACGGTGATTGGCCAACCGAAGGAAGGGGCCGCCGTGATAGAGATGGCGACGGCCGAGGATACGAGCATCACCCTGACGGCCCCGGGTGAATATGTCGTGCAGTTGGAGGCCTTTGACGGTGAATACTCCGGTTCGGACACGGTCACGATCAACGTGTATAACGACAAGTGCCAAGCGGCGCGGTCACTGCCGAATTATGAACCCTTGGCCGGGGATCTCAATGGGGACTGCCGAGTCGATGATCTTGATTTGGCGTTGCTGAAAGAAAACTGGCTGCGGGATAACTCGCTAACGGAAGACTGGTTCGAACTCGATTGACGGAGATCGCTATCGACCCCGTAGGGTGCGCAAACCCATCTGGGCCTAACGGGAGTGATTTCAGGAGATTAGGGGCATTCCCTCTTCACATTCCTGTGGTGGAGAGAACCACAGGGGAACAGCAATGGATACCGATGGGAGAGATTCCGCCTTTCTCCTGCTATTGGCCCAAGCTTGTCCCTGCACGGCAAAGGCGCAACTTCTTGTTTTCTTGACAAGCTTTCTGCGGGGACATGCGGTAAGTCTCCGGACGTAAATGAGTTAGAGAATCCACAGATTACGCAGATTTTCGCAGATTCAAGCGGAAGGGAAGCAGGAGAAAGCAAAAGGGAAGGAGGCCTAACACAGGCAGTTGTCTCTCCGATTTCCCTCTTGCCCTTTCTTTGAAAATCTGCGCCAATCGGCGAAACATGTCATTGCGAGCGGAGCACGGCAATCTGCGGACAACTGGTTTTCGGTTGCGGCCGGACTTCGGCGAGCTCAGTCGAGCCGGGGTTTAGGGACGGAGTTCCCCAGTGGACAGGAACCACGTTCAGGGCGAACGAGCCAAAGATCAAGAACTCAGGACGCATAGTGCTCGCCGGCGGGAGCGAGCCGCCGGTGGTCGTGTGGTTTGGTTGATGGCCGCCGTGTCCGCCGGCAGGCCCTGGCGACGATCAAACGTGGCTAACGCAGTTGGACCTCGGACGGGCCGTCCAGTGCAATCATCAGCAATCGCTGCTGCGGCTTGAAATCGATGCGTGCCGGGTCGGCCGCAGCCTGAGCGGGAGTCGCTTGTGCGAGCGGGCGGATTGTGACGGTCGTCGGCTTCTGCTGCACGCCGGAGAGCAGGACATAGAAGTGCTTCTCGTCCCAGCCGTCGGCGATGAAGGTAATCGAGTCGTTCGTCTCGCGCAGATCGCGAATCGTGCAAGGAGCGTGGAGGAACCAGCCTTTCTTGGGCAGTCTCTTCACGTCGTACAGCGTGCCTTTGCCGAAGAGCTCCGGGACGTGAGCTTGGACTGTGCCGGGGTTGATGGCGGGACCGTCCCTGAGCTGGGCCTTCAGATCAAAAACGTCCGGCAGTAGACCCTGCCTCTTGCGGTCGCCGGCGGGCCAGGTCATTTGCAGACCGGTCGCCGTGATGCCCTTGGCGATGGTTTCCCACGGACCTTCCTTGTCATACTGGCTCAGCAGGTGCAGGGCCGAGCCGTAGACCAGGCCGCACCATTGCACGGGCCGGCCGAACCAGACCGGAGCCTGCCAGTTCGTCGCGCCGAGCACGGCAATCGTTGCATAAGGCCCGATCGCGCCGTCGGTCAGGTTGGCCAGATACACGAACGGCACGCCCGTCCACGCCCAATAGCGGGCTTGTTCGAGGTACTCGCGCTTGCCCGAGATGATGTACCCCAGCGTGTACGCCTTGACCAAGTAGGCCGAGGCGAGAATGTCCGGCGTGTGCAGCGGGACCTCCCACGTCTGCGCCCCGCGCGGCACCGTGTTCGCGTAGAGGGCCGTCTGCTTGTCGAGCAAGGCCAGGCCCTGCTCGATCAGCGACGGGTCGGCGGACAGAGTCGCCGCCTCCAGGATTCGCACGACGTCCACAGCCGCCAAGCCGTTGGCGTGCTGGGCGAAATGGGTCTTGCCGTAATCGACCTTGCCGGGCCGGTACAGCTTGATGCCTTTCTCGTCGAACTGCTGGAGCAGGTTCTGTGCCTCGGCCCTCCGTTGCTCGACGTAAGAATCGAGGCCACCAAACACGAAGGGAGCAGTGGGCGTTCGCGTGTGCGAGACCGCGCTGCTGTACGGTTGGCCCGGCGGCATTTTGCTCATGGCCAAGTCACGCCCTTCGGTGAGCCGGCCGGCGAGGTCCTGGTTCTGCACTTGGCCGGCTAACCAGTCCATGTACATAATGGCGTCGCCGGCCGGACCCGCCTTGAAGCTGTCGCCCCAGACGGCGTGCCGGAAGAGACCGCCCTCGTTGATCGCCGAATCGAGCCAACCGTGGGCCAGCAGGGTCCCGGCGGCGGCGAAGCCGCCTTTGAAATCAGGGACCTTGGGCAGTCCACGCAACTCCACGTACTTTTGGACGGCCGGCACGATGGTGTCGCCGCTGCCTCCGATGAGCGTGGCTTGGATCTTGAACGGCTGATTCGCCTTGAGTGTAAAGGGCGTGTGGGCCACCAACTGGTTCTCGAAGCGTCTGGTTCCGACGGCGGGGGCGGTCAGGGCCATCACGTGCGCCCCGGAGTTGAAGGTCCGGTCGGGCGAGTCGAAGACCGCCGCCGCCATCTCCGAGGGCTCCCATATCAAGCCGAGGTAGCGGCCCTCGTGGGCGAGAGCCATCAGCGGCAGCGTGATCTTGACTGGATCGGGCACCCGGCGGATGTGCTCGGGCGTCGTGATATCCGCCTCGCTGCTGCTGGGCTCGTCGTCGAGGTACTCCAGGCCGGCGAGCAGCCCCTGGGTCTTTCGCTCGCCGAAGGTCGCCAGGCCGGGAAACAGCGTCAGCCACGGGAGATAAACGACCGCTCGATCCTGATCGACGACGCACTCGGTCTGGACGGCAATCGTGTTCGGCCGAGTCCCGGCTCGAAATCGCCGTGTCACCTGCCACCGCCCGTCGGCGCTATCCATCAGGACTGCCCGGCAGACGATCTCGCCGTCAGGTCCGCGATCACAAGTGAAATCCGCCTTCTGCAGTTGGAGCCACTGCGGCTTGTCGTCCAGCATCACACCGATCCATTCCGCCTGGTACCCGGCGGCCATCTCGGCACCGTTGACCTTGACGACGAAGCCGCCCCAGCCGGCACGATAATGCTCCAGCGTCAACTGTCCGGAGTTTATGGAAAACGGGTCGGCCGCTGTCTTCTGCGGCTTCTGCGGCCGTTCGAACGTCGGTGGCTGAATGGCCGCCAGAGTCTCGACCTGGATCGAGCCGACAACGATAGGGCCCTCGCTCGTTGTGGGGTCCAGCCGAAACCGCGCTGCCCGTCCGAGCGGCTCCGGGATCACGAGCGAGTACTCGTGCCACCGGCCGTCGTTGTTCACCGTGAACCTGACCGAGCGACCGGCCTGAAACGTCCGGCCGTAGAACAGCTCGGCGCCCGGGTCGGCATTCGACCGCATCCGCACCGTCACGCGGGTCATCCCTTCGCCCGGCAGGTCCACCACCGGTCCCTCGATCCAGGGATCGTTCCCGGTCGATTCGAAGGCCAGGCCCTCCGCCGTGGCTGTCAGGTTCTTCACGTGTTGATTGCCCTGCCAGCCTTGCATGCCCTGTGTGAAATCCCACGTCACGACCGCCTTGCCCCACGCCGTGGTCGAGGCCAGAGCGGCAAGAGTCAGCAGCGTAATCGAACGACCATTCATGAAGACCGCCCTATTGTTTGCACCAATGCCCATCATGAGAAACCTCCGATCGAGAATCGGCCGTAGTATAATGACCGCCATGAGTTTGGAACAGGAGATAAAGGATAAGGGCATGGCGCTGGGCTTCGACGCCGTGGGGATTACGGATGCCTCGCTCATCGAGGCCCGGCACGTCGAGCACTTCGAGGCGTGGCTTCGATCCGGCTACGCCGGCCGGATGGACTACATGCACCGAAATCTCGAAAAGCGAACCCATCCGGCCAAGCTCCTCGATGGCGCACAGTCCGTGGTTGTCGTCGCACTCAATTACAGGGTAAACACGGTGGGCACGGCCCACCCTACGGACTACAAATCATCGGCCACGGCGACAGCGGTAGGGTGGGCTCCGCCCACCACTCCTTCCATGTGTCATTGCGCAGGCAAAGTGGCTCAGTACGCCCAATATGAGGACTATCACCCGTTCATCAAATCGCTTCTGCGCGAGTTGGCCGACTTCATCCGGGCACGGACAGACGCAGCCCAGCGGTTCAAGATCTGCGCGGACACCGTGCCGTTGGCGGAGAAGGCCCTGGCGGTTCGGGCGGGGCTGGGCTTCATCGGCAAGAACCATCTGCTGATCCATCCGCAGCTTGGCCCCCAGGTTCTGCTTGGCGAGATCGTCACGACGGCAAGCCTTCACCCCGATGAGGAGCACCGAGGCTCATGTGCAGGCTGCGATCGATGCCACAAGGCTTGTCCCACGGGCGCTTTGCGGCCCGACGGGTTTCTCGATGCAAGCCGGTGCATCAGCTATCTGACCCAGTACGAGTCACAAGAAGAATGGAATGATGGAATGCTGGAATGCTGGAATGCTGGGAAGACGGATAGTGATCCCCCCACTTTTCCACTATTCCACCATTCCAATTCTGCTGGTCGTTGGCTCTTTGGATGTGATGAGTGCCTGCTGGCGTGTCCATACCAGCAGAATGCCCCCGCGTGTGCAAACCAGCGGTTCAAATGGTATGCCGAGCGAGCTGAACTGAGCTTGCGGGAGGTGCTCGAACTAACAGCCGAGGAATTCGAGGCAAGATTTCATGATTCGTCCGTCAGGAGACTTGGCCTTGACATGCTCAAACGCAACGCGTGGCGATGCCTGAAATCTCGAGTGTGAAGCGTCCGGGGGGAAGTCGGCTTCAAACTGCCAACTTCAGACTTGAAACCTCTCTTCTACGGCACCAGGAAGATGTCCGTATTGCAGGAGGGCAACTCGCAACCACTGACCTCTGTGTTACACGACATGCCCTGCAGGACGTAGATGTCGTCGTCGGAAACGCTCGAGTGCCGGGCCTTGATAAACTCGACGGAGCCGTCATTCAGCAGGGCGTTTTGGCCGCGATTCCTGTGGTTTCTGCTATTGGCCGTCATCATTCCCTCGTCCAACCGGAGGTTCGGCCGCTCTGAAAGGTCCGACGGCAGCGCCTCGGAAAGCGGATTGCGATCGGCCAGGAGCACGCCTTTTTGCCTGAGGTCCCGGTCTATGGACGTCGGGCAGGCGATGTGGATGCTGTACTGAATGTAGATCTGGCTGGGGAAGTCATTGAGGTTCTGGACCTTGAAGCCGTCGTAGCTGACCGCATACAACTCCCGCCGCCCGGGGCAAAGGAATTGGTTCGGTTGGACATAGCCGTTCTTAACCAGCAACCAGGGCCGGCGGGTGTTGGAATAGTTCTCTTGCCCCTGGTACCCCACCTTCCACCACGGCGAACCGGGGGTCATGGCTACGGCCGGCACAAGGCCATCGTGATCGGACATGTAGTTGCGGAACCCCTCATAGACGCCGGCCAGATGGGTCCCACAGTGCGTCTGGGCGTACCTTTGCCGCATGAAGCCAACGCTGGGGAACAGGATGCTCATGAAGAGAAACACCGCCGCGGCGGCCGTCACGACCTCGGTCCAGTTGCGCCACAGCGGGATCTTGATCGTGCGCGAGCGTAAGCGCTCGGCAGCCAGCAACTCCTCCAGACGGTTGATGTCCGGATCTTGTCGCCCCGCCGCCTTCAAGCGTATAGAGAGCCGCTCCGTCAACTCGTCGGGGCACCGGTCCAATTCCACGCTGTCCAGAGGAGCGAGGGCAACTTGGAACGTGCGCTGAAGCTCGATAGCCTCTTGATTCCACGCCAAGAGCTTCTCGACCTGTACGGCCTCACGGTCGGAGGCTAAACCCAGCGCGTAGTCGAACAACAGTTGCTTTTGTTGATCGCTGAGCCGTGTCATTTGACCTCTTTACTCCCCACGGTTGCCTTCCAGTCTTTAGCGAAACGGGCCACAGCCGTATGTAACCTGCTCTTAACGGTGCCAATCGGTATACTGAGTATGTCGGCCATTTGTTTGTAGGAAAATCGGTTGAAGTAGGCGAGGACCAGGATCTCCCGCAGGTTCTCCGGCATGTTCGCGATGACGTCGTTGACCCGCGTCGCCGTTTCGTTCCGCTCGACTTCATCGTAAGGCACGGCGGTATCAGAACTTAGAGAATTGAGCATCTCGTCGAACGACATGTCTTCCGACTCGGAGATGGTCCCGATGGGCACAGCGCTGGTTCGCTGGGCCTTGCGCAGGGCGTCTTTGGCCTTGTTGGCGGCGATCGTGAACAGCCACGGGCGCAACGGGCGGCTCGGATCGAAGCTCGCCCGGCTCGTAAACAGTTGCAGGAACGTCTCCTGAAACACGTCGTCCACGAGGTCCGACTGGCTCAAGAATTGCTTGAGAAACGCGTAAAGGCTGTTCTTATATCGGTCCACGATCTCACGGAACGCCGCCTCGTCGCCCTCGACGTAGCGCTGCATGAGTTCCGCATCGGTCAGTTGTTCGTATGGACGCTTCATGATCTTCTCTTCAAAACCAGGTTCCATTATACGTCCTTTGACTGAAAAAGATACCTCCATCGGACCCATCGGAAACAGAAACTGCATGGTGGCCCGTCCCGGATCGGCCATCTGACGCACGCCATACGGCGGCGGTTCCCAAAGATCCCTGTTCGGCCTTCCCTACTACCAGTCGCGTCCTCTCGCCGGCTACATCCAATGACTTGGGTGCAGGCAGGTTTTTGCCTATGGCGGGATCGGGGCATCCATTTCGTGTGGTTGCCGCCTTGGACTGTGCCATCGCTCAAGACCTGTAGCGTGGCTACGGATTGGCGTGTATAATGCGAAAAGGCAAGACTCCTTGCCGGTACCGGTGCGAACGTCCCAGGGGATGCGTAAGGAGTGCAAAGCATGAAGAATGCGATATGGATCGCCGGTTTCGTTGTCTTGATCGCCGTGTTCGTTATTATCGGCATGCTTCGCAAGGGCGGCACGAGGGCGTCGCACCAGATCGGCGTAATCCCCAAGGAGACCGAGTCGGTGTACTGGGAGGGCGTCCGGCAGGGAGCGCTCAAGGCCGGGGCCGAGGAGAACTACACCATTCTTTGGAACGGTCCAGAGATCGAGACCGACTGCGAGCGGCAGATCCAGATCGTGGAGGACATGATCGCCCGCAAGGTGGACGGCATCGTCCTGGCCCCCAGCAACCGCAAGGCCCTGGTGCCGGCCGTCGAGAAGACCTACGACAAGAAGATTCCCTGCGTCATCGTCGATTCCGGCGTGGAGACCGACAAGTATCTTTCTTATATGGCCACTGACAATTTCAAGGGAGGCGTTTTGGCCGCCCAGCGGATCGGCGAGCTCCTGGCCGGCAAGGGCAAGATCCTGGTCGTGGCCTGGACGCCCAACTCCGCCTCGACCGACGCGCGGCTGCAAGGTTTCCGCGAGACACTCGCCAAGGAGTTCCCCGGCATCGAGATCGTCGATTCGCAGTTCCCGAATCCGCCCACGATGGACAAGGCCCGCGACGTGACCCAGGACATGCTGACGAGAAACGCCGGCGTGGACGGCCTGTTCGCCTGCAACGCCACCACGGCGGGCGGCGCCCTGACGGCCCTGCGCAGCGTCCAGAAGGACGATAAGAAGATCAAGATGGTCGGCTTCGACGCCTGGCCGATGGTCGTGGACGGGCTGGAGAAGGGCGACCTCGACAGCCTGATCCTCCAGAATCCCTACAAGATGGGCTACGAGGGCGTCAAGGCCATCATCCGCCATCTCCAGGGCGAGAAGGTGGACAAGCTGGTGGATACCGGCGTGGAGCTGATCACCCAGGACCGGCTCAAAGACCCCAAAATCCAGGAGCTGGTCAAATCGCAGATATGATCGCCATAGGTGAGAAGTGCGATTTTTGACGGTTGATTTTTGATTTGGGAGACTTGCGAACATCAACAATCACAAATCAAAAATCACACTTGAAATCGCTTTGCGCATGACGGGCATCTCCAAGCGTTTCGGCCCGGTGCAGGCGCTGCGGGACGTCGGCATCACCGTCCGCGCGGGCACGGTGCACGCCCTCGTCGGAGAAAACGGTGCGGGCAAATCCACGCTGATGAAGATTCTTGCCGGCGTCTACCAGCCGGATACCGGCGCCATCGAGATCGGCGGGCGGGAGCACTGCTTCGCCAGTCCCGCCCAGGCGCTGGAAGCGGGCATCTCGATGATCTACCAGGAGCTGGACCTGGCGGAGCACCTGACCGTGGCGGAGAACATCTTCCTCGGCGCTGAGCCCAGAGGCCGCCTGCCGTTCACCGTCAGTCACAAGCACATGGCCGCCCAGGCCGCCGAGCTCGCTCAGCGATTCAGCTTCGATATCGACCCGGCGGCCAAGGTCGAGGACCTGGCGACCGGCGACTGCCAGATCGTCGAGGTCCTCAAGGCCCTGCGGCACAACGCGTCGATCCTGGTCATGGATGAGCCGACCTCATCCCTCTCCGAGCGGGAGGCCAAACGGCTCTTCGAAGTCGTGCGCCGGCTCCGCCGCGAGGGACTGGCCCTCGTCTACATCTCGCACCGCCTCGAAGAAATCATCGACCTGGCCGACGAGGTCAGCGTCCTGCGCGACGGCCTCCTCGTCCATTGCGAGCACGCGGCGAAGCTGGATATCCCGAAGATCGTCCACTATATGGTCGGCCGCGAGCTGACGGACTTCTTCCCGACGCGGACCGCGCAGATCGGCGATGGTTTGGTGCAGGTGCAGGGCCTCTCGTCCGAAGCGGGTATTCGCGACATCAGCTTCGAGGTCCGCCGGGGCGAGATCGTCGGCATGGCCGGCCTCGTCGGCGCGGGCCGGACCGAGGTCGCCCGGGCCATTTTCGGCGTGGACAAGAGGACCGCGGGACAGGTCATACTGGACGGCCGCGAATTGAACATCGGTTCGCCCGCCGACGCGATTGCCAGCGGCATCGCCCTGTTGACGGAGGACCGCAAGCGCACGGGACTGTGCATCGAGCTGCCGTGCAGTTGGAACATCACGCTGCCGAACCTCGGCCACATCGGTTTCAAGCCGTTCATCAAGCCGTCGCGGGAGAGTCGGATTGCCGAGGAGGCAGGCTCTCGCATGGCGGTCAAATGGTCCTCGCCGCAGGCCCCGGCCGGCTCGCTCTCCGGCGGCAACCAGCAGAAGCTGCTGATCGCCCGCTGGCTGCTGGCCAACTCCCGGTTCATGATCTTCGACGAGCCGACGCGGGGCATCGACGTGGGGGCCAAAACCGAGGTCTACGGCCTGCTCAACAAGCTGGCCGAGGAGGGCAAGGCGATCTTGTTCATCTCCTCGGAGCTGCCGGAGCTGTTCGGAATCGCGGACCGCATCCTCGTGATGCGCCGGGGCCAGCTCGTCGGCAATCTCGTGACAAAGCAGACGACGCCGGAAGAAGTGATGCACTTAGCGGCCGTGGCGGAGAGAACACTATGAACAAATTCGTCCGACAACTGCTGCCGTTCGGCACTTTGACGCTCCTCATCGTGGCCTTGTCGGCCCTGGAGCCGGACACGTTCCTGACGACGCAGAACTTCTCGAACGTGCTGAGCCGGTCCAGCTACAGCGGCATCATCGCGATGGGCATGACGGCCGTCATCATCTCCGGCGGCATCGACTTGTCCGTCGGCTCGATGATGGCCCTGAGCGGCATGATCGCGGGCTTAGTCATGACCCAGCACGGCAGCGTCATCCCCACGCCCGGCCTGATGGTGCTCGGCACTCTCGTCGGCATGGGCATGGGGCTTCTCTGCGGCCTGCTCAACGGCAGCCTCATCACGCTGTTGGATCTGCCGCCTTTCATCGTCACGCTGGGCACGATGAGTGCCTTTCGCGGCATCTCCTACGTGATCAACAAGGGCATGATGTTCGACGTGCCCACGTACACGTTTCTGGGCGAGGGCAAAATCGCGGACGTGCCGGTCAACGTGCTGATTTTCCTCATCATTGTCCTGGCCGCCTTTTTCCTGCTGCGGTACACGCCGCTGGGCCGGTACACCTACGCGATCGGCTCCAACCGCCAGGCGGCCTACCACGCAGGCGTGAACGTAAAACGAAATCTCATCGCGGTCTACGCGATCACAGGCCTGTTCGTCGGGATCGCCGCGATGATCGCCACGAGCCGGACCGTCTCGGCCCAGCCGACCGCCGGCATCAGCCTGGAGCTCGATGTCATCGCCGCCGTCGTCATCGGCGGCGCCAGTCTCTCCGGCGGCCGGGGCACCGTCATCGGCACGATCATCGGCACCCTCCTCATCAGCTTCCTGCGCAACGGCTGCACCCTGCTGGGCATCTCGACCAACATCCAGCTCGTCGTCATCGGCGCGATCATCATCGGCGCCGTCGCTCTCGACCAGGCCGCCCGCGCCAAAGCCGAAACCGCATGATCCGCAGAAGCCTAAAGGGCCGGCGGTTCCGTTTTCCCGCCGGCCCTTGTGGACCATTTGTAGGGGCGAGCCCCCGTGCTCGCCCGTGGTCAGGGCAGCCACAGGGGACTGCCCCCTACGGCTGCGCGGGCGGATCCTCTTTCTCGTAGTAGGTCATGAAGACCCTCAAATCATCGATGTCCACCTTGCCATCGCCCCAAGGCATCGGCCCGATGTCACAGAGTGTCTTGTTCGTACCCCAGTTGTCGATCAGCCTTCGTACGGTGCGTATCACGCACCATGTCCAGCAGAAAGACGGTGCGTGGTACGCACCCTACAGATGACCCCTATGGCTTCACGGGCGGATTGGCTTTCTCGTAGTAGGTCATGAAGACCTTCAAATCCTCGATGTCCACCTTGCCGTCGCCCCAGGCGTACGGCCCGATGTCGTAGCGCGGGTTGTTCGTACCCCAATTCTGGATCAGCATCACCAGATCTGTGAGGTCTACCTTGCCGTCACCGTTGAAGTCGACCACTGGTCCAAGCTCATAGACTGTTGACGTGGCAAGACATGGGTGAGGTCTATCGGTTCCCCCGATAGCATATATCCTGTTGTTTACGGGATCGGCCGAAAGGACTGATCTCAGGAATGGCGTGTCGGGTTCTCTCGTCCACATATCTGTCGCTGCGTCGTATATTTGCACCGTTGTATATGGATAGCCGTTACTTCTGTACCATCCTCCAATTACGGTTATTTTATCATACAATACCACAGAGGCCATCTGACTTGTGCGCACAAGCATGTCGGCTTTCCGCGTCCAGGTGTCAGTAGTTGGATCGTACTCTTGCACGTTTGGTACAGCGGTCGAACCAGGCCTTCCTCCAAAGACATATATCTTTCCGCTAACCACATTGGCACACGGACCCCATACGCCAAGAGGCATATCCGCTTTTCTTATCCAGGTATCGGTCGTAGGATTGTACTCTTCCACAACTACAAGACCTGTTAAGTTACTAGTACTAGGAGATCCCCCAATGGCATAGATCTTCCCGTTGAACTCACAAGTTGCTAGGTTCCACCTGGGTGTTGGCATATTGGCTTTCGGCGTCCATGTGTCTGTGACCGGGTCATATTCCTCAACAGTTGGTACACGATCCAAAGCATCAATACCGCCAATGACATAAACCCGTGCATTCACCGCGGCGCTCGATCGTGACATCCAACCTCTTGCGGTTGGCATATCGGCTTTCCTCGTCCACATATCGGTGACGGGGTCATATTCCTCCACGGTCGACAGTAATGTCATGTCCGGTTCGCTTGTGCCTCCTCCCATGACATAGATCTTGCCGTTGACCACAGCGGACGAGTGCCCCCACCGTGGCGTTGGCATGTCGGCCTTCCGCGTCCAGACCGACTCTGCGTTCGCCGGCCTGGCGGCAACCATGATGACACTGGCTGCCGACAGCAAGAAGACGAGAACCTGTGTTATGTTTGTCTTTGCGTTCATGATACACATCTCCATTCTTGTTCATCATTGTGGTGTACGATAGGATGGTGGAGGTGCTTCCCGGGTGCGCAGACTAAGCGCCCGGGTCAGGCCACGGCGGTGAGTGCTCTGCTTGACGGCGAAGGACTCACCGGCCCTATTCTTGTTTGCGCAGCTTGGGATGCACATCTCTAATTGTTCTGTTCAGCAAGCACCTCCTTTCCGCCGTCGCTCTCCGCCGCCTTGTCGCGGGATCCTGTACTGTTGTTCGGCTCGGAGTCACTGCTTGGGGCGAGTATCCGTGCCTCCCAAACATCATACCCGCCGTAACCACCGGGGCGGGTAGAGGCAAAACACAGCGTGTTACCTGAGATGCACTGAGTCAATTCTGAAGCCGGAGTGTTGACCGATGGTCCAAGATTGACTGGTGGACCCCACGGGGCTGAGGCCGAGGCCATGGTTCGTCTTGTCACCCATATGTCAAAACCACCATACCCACCGGGCCTATCCGAAGCGAAGTAAAGCGACAGGCCATCGGGCGAAATCAGGGGGGTATGGTCCCGAGATGCACTATTGACCGTAGGCCCAAGATCACCTGGTTCTCCCCAAGTACCATCTCTCGATGCACGTCTTGTAACCCATATGTCGGCACGCCCCCACCCGCCGGGCCGTGGCTTTGGGAAGTCACTAAAGTACAGTTCTAACCCGTCGAGTGAAATCGTGGGCCTATACTCTGAACTCTCACTATTGACCGGGAGGTCTAGATTCACGGGTTCAGACCAATTGGCACCTATCGCAGGCCGTTTCATTTCCCAAATATCATAACTCCCATGCCCACCGGGTCGGATATCCGAGATGTACATCTCCAAGCCGTCGTCAATCGTTACCCCCGGAATAACTCCCACAGGTTTGAAAGTGGAGGGATCAGACCACAAACCTACACTCACCGGAGTGCCCCAGGAATCATTTCTCGTTGCCCGTGTGGCCACGAAGCCTTCTGAAACTTCAATGAACATGTTACCACGATGAAACCAGAGTGATAGACCTTCATTCGTGAGCCATAATGGAAACTCCTGCGTCCAAGTGTTGATATCTCGACCCAGATTCTTCGGACGGCTGAACCTGAAACCGGTGAAAGTCCCTTTGGTGACGATCGTCGCATACCGCCGCATATCATCATTAGTCTCGTCTTCCCTGCCCAAGTAATAGTACTGTTGCGCGCGCTGCAGATAGCTGTTGGCATCGTCAGGTCCGGCCTCGATCTTCTCGGTATAGTAGCGTACCCTCTCCCGATAGTGCTTCTCCATGATAGTCTCGACGCCCTCGCCAGCCTCGTCGGGACCGCGACCATCGACCATGATGTCGGCGAAGAGGACCCTCGCCTCAAGGCCTGTGTACGTGCTTTCGAGAATTGGCCTGAGGGTCTGGCGTGCCGCGGCATATGCGCCCTTCTCGATCAGTCTGCGCGCCTCGGACAAAATGGCCGTCTCCCTCGCAGCTTGGGCTTCCGCGAGCCGGGCCTGATACTGACTTCGGAAGTAGGACAGGACGGCAATACTGACGATGGCCATAATGGTCAGGACGGCGATGACCCGCGATCTGTTTCTGCGAAGGAATTTGCGTAGGCAATATGCCTTACCAGGTGCTCGTGCCAAGACGGGCCTTTGATCCAAGTGTCGCTGGATGTCCTCGGCCAGATGGATGGCTGTGTCATATCGCCGAATGCGGTCCTTCTCCAGGGACTTCATCACGATCCAATCGAGATCGCCCCGAACAGCTTTGCGGAGCAGATCGGGGGTACAACCACGATGCTTGGCGATGTCAGTTAGAGTATCGCCCAGCGTGCTGAGCTTCGTGGAGGGTTTGATCGGCTCCTGTTCTCGGATCACCCGCTGCATCTCGATATAGCCGGCCTTGCGGAGTTCCTCCTCACTGAAGGGCGTCGTCCCCGTCAGCAGCTCATAGAGCAGGACACCGAGGGAGTAGATGTCCGAGCGGGTGTCAACGTCCAGATCGCTCAGTTCCGCCTGCTCAGGGCTCATGTAGGCCGTGGTGCCGACGATGTGGGCGTAGCGGGTAAAGAGGGTCTTTTCCGTCAGACGCTGGTTGGTGGCCTTGGCGATGCCGAAGTCAATGACCTTGGGGACGGGCTTGCCGTCATGGTGCGTGACCATCACGTTGGAGGGTTTCAAATCCCGGTGGATAATGCCCTTCTGGTGGGCGTGCTGCACGGCGTGGCAGACCTGGAGGAATAAGGCCAGCCGGTCCTTGGTGCTCAGGTTGTTCTTGTCGCAGTATTCAGTGATCGAGACACCCTGGACCAGCTCCATCACAAAGTACGGTCGGCCGGTCTCGGTGGCCCCGGCGTCGAGGACCTTGGCAATACTGACGTGGTCCATGAGGGCCAGAGCCTGCCGCTCCGCCTCGAAGCGGGCAATCACCTGACGGGTATCCATGCCCAATTTGATGATCTTGAGGGCCACCTTACGCCGGATGGGCTCGGTCTGCTCGGCCATGTAGACCGCGGCCATGCCGCCTTCGCCGATCTTTTCCAGGAGCTTGTAGCGCCCAATGACCGTGCCGGGACCTTCACTCACTGGGGAATTGCCGAGCACCACATCGAAATCAACCGGCGGTGTCTCGAGGAAATCGCCGGCCTCGTCGTGTGCCTGGAGAAGGATTTCGAGACGCGAGAGCAACCTCGTGTCGGACCCGCAAGCCTGCCTTACGAACGCAGCGCGCTCGGCGTGCGACTCAAGCTTGATCGCCTGCTTGAAGACGGCCTCCTCGGTTTTCTGCTCGACGTCCACGTTTTTTGTCCTCCAGACCCATTCCACAATACCATGCGAGATACGCAGACAAAACGTCCGAAGAAAAAACCAAAGAATGTAAAAATACTCCGCCCGACATCGTAGCATGGGCGTCCCGCCCATGGATTCAAGATCACGGGCAAGATGCCCGTGCCACTTTAGGCGAGCGGGGACGCTCGCCCTACTTATGGCGTCGCGTCATCGCCCTTGGTCATCTCAACGCGGAGCCACGCACGGGCATAGGCCCAATGCTCGTAGGCGGTGGACCGTGAGATACCCAAAGCCTCGGCGGCCTGATCCAACGTCAGGCCGGCGAAATAACGCAGCTTCACGAGTTCCGCCTTCGCTTTGTCCTTGTCCGCGAGCTTTTGCAGCGCCTCATTCAACGCCAGCAGCCCATCACCTGCGTCTGCAACGGCGGGCTCGATGCCGGTCAGACCCACCCTGCGACACTGCCCGCCGTGTTTGCTGCTTTTCTTCCGTCGAGCGTTGTCGACCAGAATCCTTCGCATCGCTTCCGCCGCGGCGGCAAAGAAATGACCTCGATTCTCCCAGCTTTGTGGTGTATCCCCCACCAGCCGGATATAGGCCTCGTGAACCAGTGCGGTCGCTTGGAGTGTCTGGCCGGGAGGTTCATGGGACAGCTTCTGGGCGGCCAGCAGGCGGAGTTCCTCGTAGACGAGGGGCAAGAGTTCGTCCGTGGCCTTGGCGTGGGTTCCCAAACGCGATTCTTCGCGTTTGGGGTCCCCGTCCCCCCGCTCGATCGCGTTCAAGATGCGTGTGACATCGCTCATGCGCAAACCCGATTGCCGTGATCCCTCGAACCCCGACCGTTCGGAGTACCGTTTACGCGGTCTTCAAGCCGCCTGAAGGCGGTGCTGGGACCCCAAACGCGATCTATCGCGTTTGGGAACCCACTCCCAACGTGCGGGCGCGGTCGGCGGCTTTTTGGAAGCCTTGGGCGGCCCGGCGGATGATGGCCTCGTCCATGCAGTAGGTCAGACGGAAATAGCCGGGCAGGCCGAAGCCCCGGCCCGGGACCGCGAGAACCAGCTCATCCGCAAGCAACTGGCAGAATTGCACGTCGTCGACTGTGTCGCGGGCATCCGGCCCGCGATTCGAGGGCGGGACGCCCTCGACACGAGCGTCGTCCGGGGACCTCACCTTGCCGGGGACCTTCGGGAAGAAGTAGAAGGCGCCCTGGGGCAGGACGAACTCGATCCCGGCGTCCCGGAGGATGCCGGCCATGGCGTCGCGACGCCTCTTGTAGATCCCCACGTCGACGGTCGCCCCCAGGGCCGCCTCCACCAGCCGCTGGCCGATCACCGGGGCGTTGACGTATCCGAGAATCCGGTTGCACAGGATCAGGCCCGCAAGGAACGAGTCGGCCTGGGGCATCGAGGGACTGACGGCGATGTAGCCGATCCGCTCGCCGGCGAGGGATAGGCTCTTCGAGAACGAGCCGACCGCCATGCTGAACGGGTACAAGGGCAGGATCGGCGGGACTTCGACGCCGTCATAAGCGAGAAACCGGTACGGCTCATCGGAAACCAGGTAGATAGGCTTTTCCCGCCCTTTGCCGGCGCGAGTCAAGAGCGCCGCGAGGGCCGCCAGCTCGTCGCGCTTGTATACCACCCCGGTAGGGTTATTTGGGCTGTCGATGAGCACGGCACGGGTCTTGTCCGTGATGGCCGCTTCGATAGCCTTCACGTCGAGCGCAAACGTCGGCGCCTTGGATGGGACCGGGACCAGCTTGCCGCCGTAATTGCCCACGTAGAATCCGTACTCGACGAAGTACGGTGATGGGCAGATGACTTCATCGCCGGGCTCCAGGATCGTGCGGAAGATGACGTTCAGTCCGCCGGCGGCCCCGCACGTGACGATCACCTGCTGGGCCGTGAGCGGCACCTGCTGTTCCTCGGCCAAGTACTCGGCCAGGCGCTGGCGCGTGGAGGCCAATCCGGCGTTCGGCATGTACCCCAGGGACAGCGGCTGGTCCACGGTGTCGGCCAGGCGCCGGAGCGTGCGGCCGACCTCGGGCACCGGCGGCAGATCGGGATTGCCGAGCGTGAAATCGCAGACCTTGTCGGCCCCGTGTTTCTGCTTGAGCTCGATCCCGGCTTCGAACATCCGCCGAATCCACGACGCGTTCTGGAGGATGTTGCCGATATTCGTGCTGATTACCTGCATCATACGGCCCTTCCAAGTTGGGACACGATTTCCGAAACCATGATTATAGGGTTGACGCCCACGCCTCGTCAAACCCGGAAGGCGGACACCAAACCCCGGGGAGACGCCACGGCGCGCCGATTCGGCCGACCTTCGTGCAGGGCAATCGCAAAGTCCCGGAAATGGATACATGGAAAGCATCAATCGGGTGGCATCGCCAAGGCCCGTGGCCTTGACGATGGTCCTACGCACGGGAAATCCGCCATCGCCAAGCTCCGAAGACTCCTCTGAAAATTCGTCTTGCCCGGAATGATGAAAATGGCTCTAAGTACCGGAACAATCGAGAGTTACGCACAAATCCGTCGGAAGAACCATTTTCATCCTCTTCGGGTGCGCCGAAGGCCCATGAATGGCTCCGCTTGACGATGCCACCCAGCATGTCTTGCGACCTTGCGTCTGCCCTGGGTCTTTCTGTCTGCCGTCTTGACGAACGGACCCGGATGTGTTAGACAAGAGACGTTGTCGGCGGCTCATCGTGCAGGCGACTGCACGAACGAACGGAGGAGAGACGACGCCGGTCGAGCCCTCGCCAGTCTCGCGAAAGTCAGCTACGGTTGAGTTCTGGAGACGACATGCACGAATCCGACACAAATGACAAAGGACGCACCACACAGCTCGAGGCCCTCAACGCAAGACGGGCGGAGTTCCAATCACTCGCGCGAGCCGATGACGCGGCCGGGAGCGAGGAATACAAGCTTCTGCGCGAGGCGGAACAAGTCGGGCACATCGGGAGCTACAGCCGGGACCTTCGTACCGGTGCGATCCGGTGGTCGGACGAGACCTATCGGATCTTCGGCCACGAGCCGGGGGAAATATCGCCCACCGTCGATTTCGTCACCAGTCACATCCATCCGGAAGACCGGGAGGAGTTCCTCGAGGCCAACCGGGCCGTTGTCGAAGAGGACAAGCCGTACGACGTCCAGTACCGGATCGTCCGCAAGGATGGCTCGATCCGAGCCGTGCATTCCAGGGCCTCCGTGGAGCGTGATTCGGCCGGAAGGCCGGCGCGCCTGTTCGGGGTGATGCAGGACATTACCGCGCGTAAGCAGACGGAGGAAGAGTTGCGGGCCCTGTCTGCCCGTCACGAGGCGATCTTGGCGGAGGTCCCCGACATCATTGCCGAGGTGGACGCCAACAAGGTGTACACCTGGGTAAACCAGGCGGGTCTGGAGTTCTTTGGCCCCGAGGTCCTGGGCAGGGAAGCGGCCCTCTACTTCGAGGGCGAGCAAGACACCTACAAGACCGTTCAGCCGCTGTTCAACGGTAGTCCCCACGTGTTCTATACCGAAAGCTGGCAGCGACGGCGCGACGGCGCGAAACGCCTGCTGGCCTGGTGGTGCCGTGCGCTCGTCGATGCCGAGGGAAACGTGACGGGCGCATTGTCCACGGCCCGCGACATCACCGAGCACAAGCGCGTGGAGGAAGCCTTGCGGAAGAGTGAGGCACAACTCCGCGCCATTCTCGATGCGACACCGTTCCCCATTGCCTTGGTCGATGTCCAGGATCACCAGATTGATTTCTGGAGTCGCAGCGCCCTGGTCCTTTTCGGACACACGGCACCCACCGCACCCCAGTGGTATCAGATCGCGTATCCGGATCCCGATTACCGGAGCGAGGTGATTGATCGGTGGAAGCCTTCTCTGGAAAAGGCGCGACGATCCGCCCAAGCCGTCAACACGGGAGAATACCGGGTTACCTGCCACGATGGTTCCGTGCGCATTTGCGAGCTGTACGCCGCCTTCCTGGCCGACAGACTGATTGTCACGTTCCATGACATCACCGAGCGCAAGAAGGCGGAGGAGGCGCTGCGGGCCCATCGGGAACAACTGAGGGTCCTGGCCTCCGAATTGTCCCTGGCGGAGGAGCGGGAACGGCGGCGGATTGCGATGGCGCTCCACGACCATACGTGCCAGAGTCTCGCCATGGCTCGAATGAAGCTCGACGAGCTGCTGGAATTCGCGTCGGCCGCGCAGGCCGAGACGCTGGGCGGGATCGGCAGCGTGCTGAACGACACAATCGAAAGCGTGCGGGGTCTGACGTTCGATCTGAGCTCGCCGACTTTGTACCGATTCGGCCTGGAAGCGGCCCTGGAAGAGCTGCTCGAGGATAAGTTCGGCGCCAAGCAGGGCATCCAGTACGATTTCTCGGACGACGGCGAGCCCAAACCCCTGACGGAAGACGTGCAGGTGCTGCTGTTCCAGTCCGTCCGGGAGGTCCTGATCAACATCCTCAAGCACGCTCGGGCGCACAAGATCACGCTTGACATCAGACGAACGGATGGTTCTATTACTGAATTTCGCATAATACAGTGACAAGTCACTCAAAAAAAAGACCGGGGTGCTCCAAGAACCCGAACAGGAGTTGTCCGTTCTGTTGCACACGCTCCATGCCATCCTCCACCGCTTGCCCCACCTCCCCGAGGTTGT
>JAPLMX010000017.1 GCA_026386805.1 Phycisphaerae bacterium
CAAGGTAGAGAGTCGCGCCGAGTGACCGGACTCTCCCCATCCCACCACAATCCCTCGTTTTGCCTTCGATTCACCAAGCGTAGTCTGCAAATGTGATGCCAAACGCCCGGGCGGGAGGAATGGGTTCGCCGGACGCTCACATCCAGATCAACACTTCAAAGAAGCCGGCGAAAGGCGCCAGGTACTTGAGCCGCCGGGAGACGAGGATCACGCGGACCGTCCCGATCGAGACATCCGCGATTCTCGAAAGGAAGATCAAAATAGGCAAAATGACCCACGCGAACAGATGCGATTGAGAAGATATGGACCCGATCATTTCCTGCGACGCACTTCCCAGACTACCAAAATGGATATTGTACCATCTTCCGCTATCGCGAGCATTCCTTTCTTTTGGAGAAGCTCGACCGGCTTATCGGATCGGCCCCGGTCCCGGCTTCTCTTTGTCGGGCGTCTTTCTCAGAAAATAGGTCGGCACCAGGATGCCGACGACGAAGCCCAGGACGAAGGTCAGCATCATCAACAGCGCCAGCGACATCTGAGCCGCCGCGAAAAGGACACGGGCCTGGACCGGTTCGGTGTTCTGGAGGAGGATGATGAGGGTAAGGATGGAGACGAGAATGATGGCGATCAGCTTGATTCTCCGCATGAGGTCACTCCCACCAGCCTGCTTTGCGTGCAATAATGCCCGGGCACAACCAAGACGACGCAGGAAGTATATACGCAGCCGGGGGGCAAACGCGAAGAAAAAGGCGGTCGGTCAGGGCATCTGGTTCGGGTCCGAGGTGGCTTGTTTGTCCACGGCCTGGGCCCCGGGCTGGGCGGGCGCGCTCTTTTGCAGTTGGTCGAGCAGCTTCTGCTGCTCCTCGACCAGCGTTTTCAGCTCGGCAACCTGCTTTTGGAGAGCTACCGTCATACTGTCTTGACCACTCGCCTGCGTAGTCAGACGCGTGACCGTCTCCTGGGCATGCTGGGCGGACGTCGAAGCCTGGTCCCGCTCTCGGATCAGTTGCTCCATCCGTTTCTGGGTCTCGTCGCGGCCCTGCCGGACCGCATCGAGTTCCGCTTTCGCCGTGGCAATTTCCTCGGCCGCCGTTTTGAGGCTGTAATTCAGCTTGTTGATAGTGGCTTTGGCTTCCCGGGCCTCCTGCTGGGCCTCGTCCAAAGCGCGGCCTTTGCACCCCGCCAGAAGGAGCACAGGCAGCAACATGACGATGGTGCTGCTCGCTGCGGTTTTGGCTGCCTTGTTTACGATTGCGGTCATTTGTGCTCTCCTGCAAGCACCGGTCCGAAGATCCTGCTCCACCTCCGGGGGGCCTGCGGATCCAGCCCCTCGGCGATTTCCTGCGCCGTGGCGTCGTACCTCGGGAACTGCTCCTCATCGATATCCCTGTCGTGAATCCTGTCGATGCACAGCTCTCTTAGACTCTTATCGTCCGATATGGGGCTGCCTCTGTAGTGCCGCGAGCCCGGAACCTCGAAAAAGTCCATGTCGGCGGCCCGAGCGGCATCTCGAACGAGTGAACGGCCTGGCCCTCAGGCCGTGGATGATCGAGGTGAATTCGAACACCTCGAGGCTGATGCAGTTAGCTGGGCGCGCTTGCCGGAGTTCACGTGTAGCTCAGGATCTTGTAGATCAGTTTCGCCGCCAGGAACTCGGGGGCCCAGCTCCCCTCAACCGGGCACATCTCAACCACGTCGAAACCCACCACCGTTTTCCGGCGGCACACCGCTCTTAAGAGGGCCAAGACGTCATACCACATCAGCCCCCCGGGCTCCGGCGTCCCGGTGGAAGGCATGATCGACGGGTCGAACACGTCCAGGTCGATCGTGAGGTACACCTGCTCGGTCAGCTTGGCGACGACCTTGTCGATCCAAGTGAGGCTGCCGTGAATCTCCTCGGCGAAAAAGACCCGATCTTCGACGATGGAGGGCTTTTCGCTGATGTCCATGCTCCGAATCCCCACCTGGACGATCGGGCAAAGCTCGCGGACCCTGGCCATCACACAGGCGTGGTTGAACTTGGAACCCTCATATTCATCCCTCAAATCCGAGTGGGCATCAAGCTGTAGAACGCTTAGGCCGGGATATCGATCGGCATGCGCCCGGACCGCGCCGACGCTCACCGAATGCTCTCCCCCTACGACCACGACGAACTTGCCGTTCGCCAGGTGGCCCTGCACTCGGCGCCGGACCGAGTCCACCATCTCGGCGGGATCGAGGTCCCCCGCTACCGGTTCGTCTGTGAATATGCCGCTGAGATAGACTTGTGAGTCGGTCTCAATATCGTACAGTTCCAGGTTGGCCGACGCCTTGAGGATCGCACCGGGGCCTTTGTCCGCGCCCTTGACCCAGGTGCTCGTTCCGTCGTAAGGCACTGGGACGATAACGACCCTGGAACCCGCGGCCCCACTATACTGCGGCGGCAAGCCCCCGAAGTTGGCGGTCTGGGTCGTGCTCATTGGTGCACGTGATTCGGCGGAAGGTCGGGCTCCAAGTCGAACAGGAACATGGCGATAGCCACCGTCGTGGTCCAGAGGTCTTTCTTGCCGCGCGCGGTCTGCGTGATATTCGACGTTCGAATGATCAAGCCGCTTGACTTGTACACTTGTTCCTTCTCCGACCACGCCTTATTCGGGTCCACTTCCAGTCCGAGGGTGGTTCCCAGCATCCCGGCGGCCAAGTCTTCCGCCAGATCAGACGCCTCTCTTTCGTTCATGCCGTGGCTGTGGACTTCGCTGAGGTAGCCCCACTTGCTCTCTTCCTTCGGCACGGCGATCCCCACGGCGGAGGCCACCAGCCGGCCGTGCTCGTCGGTGTCGGCCCGCGCCATGACGCAATGACAAATCCCGCCCGGTGTCATCAGCTTCAGTCCCCTCTCCCGGCTGATGATTTTGCAGCGCGGCGGCAGAATCGACGACACCTGCACCAGGTTCTGCTGGGCCACGCCGGCCTTGCGCAACGCCTCCTCAAACGACTTGAGCTGGTACTTGTGCCGACCGACGCCCTTCGTTAGGAAGACCCTCGTGGGAACCAGGTTCAGCATTTTCACCTCCCGAAATCTGCAATGAGTTGTTGTTACGGCCACCCTGCCTCAGGCGGGCCCCGTGTGGCGCCCTCTCCGTGGCGAGGGCATCTTGCCCTTGCGTGTCGCGGGCATCCTGCCCGCGGTTCGAGGGCGTCCCTCGCCACGGGGGACGAGCCACCTATGGGACCCAAGTCCAGCCTGCGAATTATAGAACGCGGCGGTCCCTTGGCAATCAAAATATTCAAAAGGCCAGATATGGTTGTGCCTTTCGGAGCCGAACACCAGTGCTGCCGATCTCGTCCAGCCCCCCAATCCGTGCAGAATGCCGCACCTGCAGGAGGCGATTGACTGTCACCGGTCCCAGCCCCGGCACACGCAGCAGCTCCAGCCGGGAGGCCCGATTCACGTTCACCGGGAAGAACTCCGGGTGCTTCGACGCCCAGACCTCCTTCGGGTCCGCCTCTAAGGACAGCCCCCCCCGCTCATCGAACAGGATGTCGCTGTCGCGGAAGCCGTACTTGCGCATCAGGAAATCCACCTGGTAAAGGCGGTGCTCCCGCGTCAGCAGGTCCGTGGCCGCCATCCCCTCCCCCTGTTCCGCCGGCAGAGACGCGTCGCCCAGCCCTTTCTGATACGCACTGAAGTAGATCCGGTGCAGACGGAGCCTGTCGTAGAGCCCCCACATGTATCTTACGATCTCGCTGTCCGACTCTCCGGCGGGCCCGACGATGAACTGCGTGGTCTGCTTGACCCTGGCGAAGCGAGCCCCCCGGGCCGTCAGCCGGCTGATCTGCTTGATCGGGTCGATGATGTCACGAATGTAGTCCTTCTTGCTCGACAGCTTGGCCAGGTTCTCGGCGCCCGGCGTCTCGATATTGAGCGATACCGCGCTGGCCAGCGACACGGCCTCTTCCACCGCCGCCGGGCTGGCGCCCGGTATGACCTTCAGGTGGATGTATCCCTTGAACTGATGCCGGCGGCGCAGGAGTCGGGCGGTCGTGTTGAGCCGGTCCATCGTCGCGTCGGGCGAGCCGATCACGCCCGAGCTGAGGAACAGGCCGAAGACCTTCCGTTGACGGTAATAGTCCAGAAATGTCGCGGCGGTCTCCTCCGGACTGAGGCTGCACCGGCGAATGTCCTGCTCCTGCCGAAGCGGGCAGTACTTGCAGTCGTTCGTGCAGACGTTGGAGATCAGCGTCTTGAACAGGACGCTCTTGCCGCCGTTGGGCAGCGTGATCGGGTAGATCCATCGGCCGTCGCCGCCGCGCCGCCGGGTGTCTTCGCGGTTGGTCCCACACGCGCACGCCAGATCGTACTTGGCGTCATCGCTGAGGATTTCCAGCTTCTGAGTTGTGTCCGGCTTGGAGACGACTCCCACCATGGCGGCCTGATCCTTGTCGAATCCCCCAGACGTTAGGTGCCCCCTGGAAGCTACGTAAAGCTATCATCACCACGACCTGATTATAGCGAGAGCCTCGGAAGAAGCAAAGACAACAAAGATACGTTTCTAACAAATAGGCCAATTCACTAAGGCTCGCATCTGAGTTTGTCCTTGAGAACAGGGTAGCAAGGGCATGATCCTGGGCAATACCGGCAGTGGGCGGATCATCCCGGAGTCGAAGATGCAGAGCTACAAGCTCCCGCCCAAGACGCTGCCCAGGTCGAATTTCAAGAACGTCGCCACGGGTGAGTGGATCCGGGCCCGTCACGGCGGCGAGCCGGCGAGCTGCAACTTCGACGTCGGCGGCCTGCTGGCCGAGGTCGTTCTGCTCGGCAATATCGCCCTCCGCCGGGGTAAGAAGCTTTCCTGGGACGCCGCCAACCTGCGATTCACCAACGACGAGGAGGCCGACAAGCTCCTCAAAGAGCCCTACCGCGACGTCTGGAGACTCTGAGACAGTTGTGAGAAGCCGGTTCACCGTGGCATGGGCTTCCAGCCCATGATTCATCGGCACGAGCTTGCCCCCGCGCAGGCGGGGGATGCCGATGCCACTCAGCCGATCTTCCAGCCGTCACGGTAGGTCTCGTGAATCAGCGGGTCGGCCGCGGGCAGGTTGCGGGCTTTGAGATTCGCGGCGTCCCAGTAGATCCGCTGGCCCGCCCGCAAGGACAGGACCCCGAGCAGAACGATCTCGGTCAGTTTCGCCCCGTACCCGAAATGGCTGCACGCGCGCGGGCCGCCCTTGCAGGCATCCAGCCAGTTGCGATGGTGGCCCTTGACGCGCGGAATCGAGGCGGCGGGCTTCTGGTATTCGCGCGTGCGTTCGTACGGCAACAGCCGCGGCGGGCCGCCGGCCCCTTCGGCCAGCAGCACCCCGCGGTCGCCGAGGAACAGGATGCCGCGGCGGGGCAGCGAGGCTTTCTCGCCCAGTTGGGCCGGGCAAGGAGGCATCAAACCGCCGGTGTACCACGTGAGAGTGACCGGCGGCTTGTCGCCGCGCGGGCCGAAATGAAAATAGCACATCTCGCCGTGCGGCGCGATCTCGTCGTCCATGTTCCCCGCCGGCAAGGCCTCGACACACAGGGGTTCCTGCAAATCCAGCGCCCAAAACGCAGCGTCCAGATCGTGGCAGCCGAAATCGCCCTGCGCCCCGGTGCCGAACTGCCAGAAGTCCCGCCACGTGACCGGCGTGTAGGCCGGGTGGTACGGCCGCGGCGCGCGCGGGCCCAGCCACAGGTCCCAGTTGATCCCGGCGGGCACCGGCGGCGTATCCGTGGGCCGCCCGGTCAGAGTCTTGTTCCAGCGGCCGGCGTTGACCCAGGCGTGCACCTGGCGGACCGGTCCGATCGCCCCGTCCCAGATCCACTCGCACGTCTGGCGAATCCCGTCCTGCGAATGGCCTTGATTGCCCAACTGGGTCGCCACGCCGGTCTCCTCGGCGACCTGCGCCACCCGGCGGGCCTCCCACAGATTGTGCGTCAGGGGCTTCTCGCAGTAAACATGCTTCCCCTTCTGCATCGCGAACACCGAGACGTACGCATGCAGATGGTCCGGCGTGCCGCACAGGACGGCATCGATGGCCGGCTCCTTGTCGAGCATCACGCGAAAGTCCTCATACGCCGCACACTTGAAATTGGGCGTCCGCTCGGCATAGTGCTTTTCGATCTCCGCCTTGACCGGTCCCCGTCCCGCCAGCCCCTTGAAGTAGAACGCGTCCAGGTTCTCTTCCACAATCGGATCGGCGATGGCAATGATCTGGGCATCCGCCTCCCGAAACAAGCTGCGAACGTTGTCTCGCCCCTGCCCACCGACGCCCACCACGGCGATGTTCACTTTCTCACTGGGCGCCACGAACTTCGGCCCCCCCAGCACGTGACGTGGAACGATAGTGAAGGCCACCCCCGCGGCCAGGGCCCCGCCCAGCCACTGCCGGCGTGTGATTTGTCGCGACATGATCATTTCTCCTTGGGCTTCGCCTTTCGCAGCATCTCGACCGTATTCAGGGCGATCTGGTGTCGGCGGAGCCGCTCCGCGAGCGTCAGGGCCAGGTTGGCCCGGAGCATTTCCACGTCGATGCCGTACTCGACCGCCGCACGTATCGCCCCCGTCGGCTCCGCCGGAGTCCGCTGCGGCCCTTGGGATGATCCTTGCCCTGTACCCATATTCCCATTGTAGTCGTGTCGCCCGCCGCCAGCAAGTGCCCCGAAGGCACATGACCGCCCCGGAGAACCGAAAACCGAGAACGGCGAACCCGACTCATGTAGCCCAGCCGCCCCCGGCTGGGGAACAATGGCCCCAGCGAAGCCTCACTCCCCTCCTGCCTCTTTGAAAGATCCCCCACTCTCGAAAATGGACCGCGTCCCTCAAGTTCTTCCGTAGACTGCCGATTTCAGTCAATTATCACAAGGGCTACCGTTATTATGATTTGCGAGCGGAAGTCATGATAGCGTTGCCTGGATCGTTTTCATTGCATCCCACGGATCATCAACCTCAGCAAATGCCCACCGGCCAAAACTGCTGTGGTCATTCATGATCCGATCCGATCCTGTCTCTTTGCCTATGGCTCATACTCACCTCCACCCACTAGGCCACCAGAGGCTGCTGCGTCCACCGAAGATGCAGCGTGGTTGGAAGTCCATGCCGGATGGACTTCTCTCTGGCCGAATGCCTTGACACCACCGCAATCGGAGAACCGACCTCCGGCGGCCGCTTAGATTCTTTCGGAATCATAAGATCAGGATCTAACCCCTGGCCCTCGGCCGAACTCTGAGTCTGGCAGCCACACGGTCGCGAAGCGTGTTGTATAGATTCACCTGCGCCGAGTGCTGGACAACCACGACCACGGCATATCGTTGCGGGCCATGTTCATCACGGGCCCACTTTCTCTCACAGCGAACAACAAGATAGTAGGTATCGCCGTAATCCTCTTGTGGGGTATTTGTCATTTTGAATGTCGCGCTCTGAAGGGTGCCACCCTCCCTTGCAGTGGGCGTGGGCTTCATGCCGCATTCATATTTGGTTGAGCTGAGTCTGTCGACGGGGACTTCGTCTTGACTCCTGGCACGGAATGCTTCCGCAACCTCATCAACCGCCTTGCCTCGTATCAGGCGGAATGACATCTTGACACCCATGTAGTCAAATCTTGTGTGACGAACGGGTGGATCAAACGCAAGGGTGGCCGAGATACTCCTCTTGCCTTTTTGCTGAATGAAATCCCCGGGGATAGGCAACTCATATATATGGAAGTTGTCAAATGCAAGCTCGGACTCAGCATACAGGACAACCCTGGCCTCATCTGAGGCTTGTGCCAATTCAAGATCTGGCCTGCCATATCCACACACTTGGAGGACGGCATCGTCCCCAAGTGGCTTCAGGAGGACGGTCGCGGCCTCTGGTACTTGAGCGGATGCGACAAGTAACGCACGGATGAGGTTCGCAGAGGCGTCGGGAAAAGCCCCAAAGAGTCGGGCAGCCGTATGTGCGACTTTGGGTGCTGCGTACGAGGTGCCTGCGTCAGTTGCGAAGAGACGCTGGACATACTGCCTATTCGTTGAGACAACTGAGCACTCTGCCACACAGCGTGCTCTCTGGATCAATCCATCGTAAACCTGATTTCCGCCGATCTCGCATACCTCTGGTTTTATTGATCCGCCGAGACCTGGCCCTGATCGAGTAAATGGCGAAGGTTGGCCTTGCTGTGCAATTGGCCGAAAGGCAACGCTGTTGCTTGCCGAACCTCGCGGAATGTTGGCTGAATGAGCCAACGCACCAACGGTCAAGACGATCAAGCCGGTCGCAGGTTCAATGATCCTGGCCGCACCGTCCAGGAGGTACCGGGGATAATCCCTCAAGCACGCGTCGCATGCTGCCTGTGGATTAGAGTCGTGCTCCCAGTTCCCAGCCGACACGACAATAATGACATCCAATTCTCTGGCCAGCGTATCGAGTATAGATGCCCAAGGGCTGACCTTTCCTCCTTGGTAAGGGAGTCGCGGATCTCCAATGGAAATGTTGAAAACGCGACAGTTGTACGTTTCGCGGAAGTACTCGATAGCTTCACGCATTTGCGTGGTGATTAGGTTGTCGTCGTCGAATGCACATTGGCTATTGAGAACACGGGCGCTGTAGAGCGTGAGCCTGGGTACGAAGGATCGGGACCGTATACACTCCTCCACGTTGCCGTAAAGAGCCAGTCCAGACACCATTGTGCCATGTCCATGGCCGTCGGAAGCATCTCCCCACGACTGGGGGATACTCGTGGCCTCTCCAATGGCAGGGCTTAAGAGCGGATGCCCTGTAGTCAAACCCGTATCGAGCACTGCGATGCCAGGGGCATCGTCATCAGGGGCTGACACTTCCGGCAGATCTTGCCTGCCGACCTGTAGAAGCTCACTCACCGTGAGGGCTGGTTTTGGCGGCAAGTCAACTGTGGCAACATATTCTATGTGCAGAAGCTTTTTGATGAGCAGTCCCGTGGCTCTCACCCGGAGAAGCACCATGCTTTCGCCGACATATTGGTCCGTGACCCGTCCGTGCTCACTCTCGATGAACCTGCGAAGCTGAGCGACTCTTCGCTCGTTCATGTCATGGGTCCCGACGTCCCAGAGTTCAACATCGGCTATGTAGAGGGACGAGTCACTAAAGTCGCCCGGTTTCTTCACCCCCTCGTTCCTGAGCAGTCGCCCTATCCGGTCGTGAGGCCGGACCTCGCCGATTTCATCAATGCAGGCAAATATGTTGTTGTACGGCGCATTCTTTTGACCCGGCCGTACCGGTCCCTTCCGGTAGTTGGATAGCCGCTGTCTGAAATCCGAGAGTTCCGCATCAGACGAGAACAGAACAAGGGTCTTGTTTTCATCGAGGCTCAACAAGATCAACCCAGATCTCTCCCATGTTTCCTCGTCGATGGTAGCATGAGAATCGAGTTGAACGCGAAGGACAAGACTCGGATCGATCCCTGTAGGTCGGGAACGACTCTGAAAACGCGTAAGCACATCATCAATTTGGCCGGTCAGCAGGCGGCCGTGTTGCCGATAGGATCTGTCCGGTGGAGTGCCAAATCCAGGTTTCTTCTTTCGAGACAAATCGTAATCAGAACCACCGGCAGAGCCGGTGGTATGAGGAAGGCCCCTAAAAGGGGCCATCGCGTGACTAATCGAACATTCAACTACCCTGGTCCTCCCGCTTCTCGCGGTCTTTTCCTCTTGGAGGTGCTAACGTGGAGTCT
>JAPLMX010000011.1 GCA_026386805.1 Phycisphaerae bacterium
GATCGCACCGTGGCGCTTCCCCAGGAGGGCCGCGAATGCCCTTGTTTGGCTGCTGGAGAGAAAACGAGTCAGCACGTGCCCTTGATCTTCCCACCGTGGTCTACGTCGAGGCTGTGAACGGGCCAGAGCACGCGAGAATCATCAAAAGGCCAGTCGCGGAGACTGAAACCGCTATGGGAGTTGGGGAATTTGCCAATACCGCCTACTCTTCTGGAGGAGACGGCCTGCCTCCCGCAAGGAAAATCCTTGTGCACGCCGCCCTTCACACGTCCGATGGAATGCGAGTGACGAGTTACTTTGGAATGCAAGGAGAAGAATGAGTACCGTCGGACCTGTCATGCAAGGTACAAGGCCGATCGCCAGGAAGTGGCGGCCGTGATACGCACGGTGGGCCAGTACTGGAATCTGAGCAAGCTGCCGAGACAAGCCTGATGGTATCCATTGCCGGGCGTCGAGCGAGCCTGCAAGAACGGCGGCGGTCAGAAGATCTCCCGGATCCAGCGGAGCCGGAAGGCATTGCGAATTCGTTCGGTGAAGCGTATTCCCATCCGTTGCGTGCTCGTGGAGTAGTTGCAGTTCCTCAAGTCCTCGCTGGTGGCATCCGGCAGGGGCGTCTTGAATAGCCGCGCGATCAGACCAGCCGCGAGGCCCAGCCACAGGGCTCTTCTATCCGCACCTCTTGCCGGACTCGTGTGGATTCTCATCGCTGTTGGCCGCATATCCCGCCATCACCTCTGAACCGCCAGGGGTATCGATTCGATCAACTCCCGCCCGGTTCTGCTGACGTTTTCATCCGTTCCGAAGAGTTGGTGTGTTTCCAGGATCTCCGGTCTATCACCATAGTACCTTTCGACGGCCCCGATCCCGCCCTCGGCCGGTCCGGACGTCCGATAATCGCCGTCCAGCAGCCATGCACTGACGTCGGCATCCCGCTCGGCCGGATAGACCATCGCCACGACGAGCTTGTCGTCGGCGTACCGGGCCAACTGGACCTTGGCCCGGCAGGGCGGGGTGCTCCGAATCGCCAGGTTCACGAGCCGTTTGAAATCGCCCCGGGCGGTCGCCTCGTCCGTCGAGTAGAAGAGCATCCCGGCCTCCAACTGGAAGTTGGCCGCCGGCACGGCCCGCAACTCCAGCCGGCCGTCGGGGAACGCCCGCTGGATCTTGTACGCCTTGCCCTGTCTGTACCGCTCGCTGTCGAATAACTCGGCCACTTCCTCGGCGGTAAACCCCACGCCCGCATGGTCGCCGAAGTCGAACACATACAGCCCCTGGTATCGATCCGGATTTTCCAATTTTGGCAGTTTCATACGTTGATTATACGCCGCTCCGGGGCAGCCTGCACGCAATTTTCTGCACGACCGGCGGCAAGGACCCGGACTATTTCTCCGGCAAGTCGATCTTCCCCTGGCGCTCACACGGTCATTCCATCGGTGCCTTCACGGACGCGGGTTTCCACCGCCGAAAAATCTCAAAAAAAGCATGAAAAATACGTATTTGTACGTATTGACGCGTGTGAGCAGAATGTTGAATTGGCACGCGTATCAGGGCCAAGGATGGGCAGGATGCATGGGTTGCTATGGTTGGTCCCTGATGCCTGAGTGGAGGCTCGGGTGAGGACGTTGCCCCCTGCCTATCATGGAGGAGAATAGTCTCCAAGTGAGCACGCCGGAAGGGTCCCGGTCGCCAGCGGCGGCTGGACCCCGGTCAGAGGCGATTAGTACGCTTCTCGACAGTCCGGCACGGTGCGATGGATGGACCTGCGAGGGAGAGCGGTAGGAGGAGTCGTGAAGGGAAGGAGCCGAAGTAGAGAAATTGGGAAGCCGCCTTGCCAAGGACGACGTGAACCGGCTGTGCCCACAACGCAGACCGGCGAAGAGGCTTCGCATACCCGCTTCAATGCCCATGTCCGTGGACCCTCGTGTATCCCCATCACTCTCCACGTGCGATGCACTGTCGGAATGGGTACGTGCAGACCGGCAGCCAAGAAGAGGACGATGATACAAGACCGATAGAAATGGGTGGAGGCGGGCGGGGTGCCCGGGTACAGTTCGCACCGGGGCACCGGGAAAGCCATTCCAAGACCGCCCACGGGCATTGTCGCAAATCTGTGCACGAAAGTCAAGTACGCCTGTCAGGCTGCGCTCTTGGTCTGCGCTTGGCTGGTCAGGGATGACGTGGAGCCACCAGGAAGGAATGACGACGAGGATGACACTATCCACTGGGTGGGGGTTGCCTTGTTCTCGGGACGGTCCGACACCTTTAGCGGATGCTCCCGCGATCCGCGCTCCCGGGGCGTTGTTACTCGTCGGGCTGGGCACAGGCGTGGTGGGTTGGATGCGGACAAAGAGGGCTCTGGTATAGGGCTGAAGACACCGCCTGATTCCTAACCCTCCGATGTGGCGGACAGGGTCTGGGTCCGCGAAACCCGGCCCTGGGCCGTCTTGGCTGGTGCCTTTGGGGCAGGTTGGGCGGGTCTGCGCCCTGTGTGTCCCATAACCGGCCTTGGGCTTGGTGCGTACGCCCCGGTTTCGTGTGTGGAGGCTGCATGATTGGACAAGGGGCTTAACTGCGATGCTGTGGCAGCCGATAGGGTACTGGGCGTTACCCTGTTCCAGAGGACTACGACAGAATACTGCCTTAAAGAATTAAGGGGAATCTGGTGTTTGACAATCGGGAGCAGCTCAACTCTGTAAAGAGTATTCTTGAGACGACCAGTGGGTATCTTCACCCCCAATACGCGGCTTCTTTGGCGGAATTCGGTGTTCCGCGCGAGCTGCCTCGCAGTGGCGGATGGATTCTGGAGCGTTCCATCCCCGGCACGGCATTCCAGGATGCGATGGGCTGCTACCCGCTGTTCGCCTGCCACGACTGGTCGCAGCTTGCCGGCGATTTGGAGGACCTGGCCGAGGACCTGGTTTCCCTGTCGGTGGTCACGGACCCGTTCGGAGAATACGACGAGGCCTTGCTGAAGGAGTGCTTCCCGGATAAGGTGGTGCCGTTCAAGGAGCATTTCTACGTCGATCTCGAACCGCCCCTGGAAGAATACGTGGAGTCGAAGCACCGGCGCAAGGCCCGCAAGGCTCTCGAACAGTTGCACGTGGAGCAGTGCGAGAATGCCGCCGCGGTCCGGGAGGACTGGGTGAGGTTATACGGACACTTGATTGAGCGGCATGGGATCACCGGGATCCGGGCCTTCTCCTCGACCGTCTTTGCCGGGCAATTCCAGGTCCCGGGCTTCGTGGCCTTGCGGGCCTCGTGTCAAGACCTGACGGCCGGGATGGCTTTGTTGTATGTCCAGGAACCGGTCGCCTATTATCATCTCACGGCCTACAGCCCGCTCGGCTACGAAATGGATGCCTCGTTCGCTTTGTTCTGGCGCGTCATTGAATACTGCCGCGGCCGCGGGCTCAAATGGCTCGATCTCGGCGCCGGCGCCGGGATGAGCGCCGACGGCCAGGATGGACTGACCCGCTTCAAACGCGGCTGGTCCACGGGGACTCGATCTGTCTATTTCTGCGGACGAATCTTCGACCGCGAGACCTACGACCAGATCGTGAAGAGCCGCGGCGCCCAAGACACGGTTTACTTCCCCGCCTATCGGTCCGGGGAGTTTGCGTGAGCGTTCCTGAAGAAAGAGGTGAAGTAAGAACGGTTGGGGTTCTGCCGTTGTACGAAAGTCCGGCCTTGGATGAGGCGAGTAATACGCATTATCGGGAAGGAGTTGGCCCAGGAATGGTTACAAGTCTGCGAATCGGGGCAGTTGTTCACGTCAAACAAGAACGTGAGATTCTGGCCACGCTGGATGAACACGGCATGTATGACGGATTGCCGCTCACCGGCGAAATGCGGGGCTTTTGTGGAAATAGCTACAAGGTGCTCAAAATCGCGAATCGTATCCACATCGACGGCATGGGCGTAAGGGGCATAGATGAGATCGTCATCTTGGAGGGTGCCAGGTGTGACGGATCGCTCCATGGAGGGTGCGGACGAGCTTGTCATCTGTTGTTCAAGCGGGCCTGGCTGGATCTTCCCGGACAGGATCATCCGGCCCCGAACGTTTCGCAGACCGGCGGAGCTTCCATGGGAGAACCGTCGTTCTGGAAAGCCGGCGTACAGCCATGCCAAGGCAATGGTATACCACTGGCGCAGGCCACCCGACCCCTGTCTCCACTGAACCTGCGACAGTATATCCAGGACCTGAAGTCGGGCACATGGAAACCCCGCGACATCGTTTGCATCCTGCTGTTTCTGCTCAACCGCAAGTGGGATACGACCCAGCCGATTTGGGGCTTGAGCCAGGGGGATCGCTCCTGGGGAGGCTTGGTTCGCATAAGTTTCATCGTTCTGGGGCAGACGGCGAGATGGCATCTCGGTCGCGCATGGAGGGCTCGCCTCGGGAATGCCAAAGCCGCACCGGTGGTGAAGCCGCAAGGTCCGCCCTCCGAACCGCTGCACCTGAGACCGGGCGAGTGGGTGGAGGTCAAGAGCCGAGAAGGGATTCAGGCCACCTTGGACAGCCGCGAGAAGCATAGAGGACTGGGATTCTGCGGGAGCATGCTCCGCGATTGCGGCAAAAGGTTCCGTGTCTTGAGCCAGGTTCACAGCATCGTGGATGAGAGGACCGGCAGGCAGATTACGGGGATAAAGAACACCGTGTTGCTGGAAGGCTCTGTCTGCAGCGGGATTTCCTACCGAGGTTGTCCTCGATTATGTTATTGGCTCTGGAGAGAAGACTGGTTGAAGACAGTGGAAGGGTCAGAGGGTCAGCCCGTCACATCGACAACTGACGATTCAAGCAAATTGCGCGGGGCGTGCCCTTACGCCGATAGAAGGAACATTCTGATTCCCTCCAAGAGGTAGACTTCTGCAAAATGCACATTGGGCCTGTTTTGGGAAAGGGAGATCTCGTTTCTCGATTTCTCTCTCCCAAACGGTAACGACGCCCAATGTCCTTCTTGTCAATCTGCCCCTGGCGGACCTGTGGACGACGCCCTTTTTCGTGATGCCGCCCGGATTGTTGTCCGTTGCTGCTTACTTGCGGGAAAAAGGCGAGACGGTGGCCTGTGTCGAGCAGAAGCACCTCCAGCGAGAGGAGATCTTCACGGTGGTGGCCGCGCTTCGGCGTCACCCGCAGCTCGCCCTCGTGACGGACTTTGTGATCGGGATGCCGGAAGACACCCGGGAGAGTCTGGAGACGTCCTGCCGGCTGATCGCCGACTTGGATACGGATGACATCGCTCTCTCCATTGCGACGCCGTATCCGGGAACGGAACTGTTTGAACAATGCAAGCGCGATCAGCTTTTCCTGCCGGATATGGAGCTCGATCGTTTGTACGAAACGGACTGGTATTCGCACGCCAACCTGAGCCGATTCTACCTCGAACCCTACGCCTTGGATATAGACACATTGAGCGCGTATCGCGATCGCATCTTCTCCATGCGCAAAGCAAAGATCGCCGCCTACGAAGAACGGATGAGGACGCACTTTGGTGTCGATGTGAACGCAACCATCGCCAGCCGTGATATCGCCGTATGACCGCCCAACCTATGGAAAACGTGTATCTTAGAGCTTTGGAGCCGTCGGATCTCGACCGGACGTGGAAGTGGCACAATGACCCGGGGCTGTACGAAATGCTCGTCAGCCCGTTTCGGTACGTCAGCCGTGCGGCGGAAGAAGAATGGATTCGTCGAAAGGCGGCGTACTCCCAGACGGAGCTGCAACTGGCGATTTGCCTGAAACAAGACGATCAGCACATCGGGAACATCCATCTGCGCAGCATCGACTGGGTGTCGCGTCACGCCGAGGTCGGCGTCTTCATCGGCGAGGCCCGGCACTGGTCGAAAGGCTACGGCCAGGAAGCCATGCGCCTGCTCCTGCGTCACGCGTTCTACGATTTGGGGCTGCGCCGCGCGTATCTGACGGTACTCGATGATAATCACCGGGCGATTCGGGCCTACGCGAAGTGCGGTTTCGCGGTCGAAGGGAGGCTGCGCCAGCATGCCTACAAGCGAGGGAAATTCAGGGACTTGATCTTTATGGGCATTTGTGTGGGTGACCCGGGCTGTGACTGGGCGGATAACGCAGACCGCGGTTGATGGGGTGGCCCCTAACCGGACCGTCCGCACACGGGGAGGTATATGGTAGAGCACACTTTACCTAAACAATCAGCGATAGAACTCCCTGGGCTCACCAGGGCAAGTACGGTAACCGGGTATATGCACCCCGGCCACGCGGAATCATTAGCGGAGTTTGGTACGCCTCGGGAACTGCCGTACTCCGGCGGCTGGCTCGTGGAGCGGGCGATCCCCGGCTTTGAATCACGGGATGCCATGGGATGTTACCCCTTATTCGTCTGCCGCGACTGGTCCGCCCTCCAGACAGACCTGGATAATCTGGAAGGCGAACTGGTGAGCGTATCGCTGGTTGCCGACCCATTCGGCGACTACGACAAAGCGCTGCTCGACGAGTGCTTCGACACCGTTATCGCGTTCAAGCAGCATTTTGTGACCGACCTCAGTGAACCGGCGGAGGCCTTCGTGTCAAAGCACCACCGCAAGTATGCGATGAAGGCGCTGGACGAAGTGACCGTCCAGGTCTGTCGGGAGCCGCGGGAGTTGCTGGATGAGTGGGTGTCCCTCTATGGCACCTTGACGGAGAAGCACGGCATCAGCGGAATCCGGGCGTTCTCGCGGACCGCGTTCGAAAAGCAGTTGGCGATTCCCGGCATGATCGCCCTGCGGGCCGAACGCGAAGGCACGGCGGTCGCCGCCAACCTATTCTTCGTTCAGGGAGAGACGGCTTACGATCATCTCACCGCTTCAAGCCCGGAGGGGTACGAGCGTCGCGCCTCTTACGCCCTGAAATGGTGCGCGCTGCAGTACTTCACGGGCAAGGTTCGATGGATCGACTGGGGCGGCGGAGCAGGCGCTACGGTTGACCACTCCGACGGGCTGACCGTATTCAAGAGCGGCTGGGCCCAGACGACCCGTCCCGCCTACTTCTGCGGAAGGATTCTGGATGAGAAGAGGTACCACGAGATCGCGAGGGTGAAGAACCTTGAACACAGTCGCTGGTTCCCCGCCTATCGCGAGGGCGAGTTCGCTTAGAGTGTGCATGTAAGGCTCGGCAGAGACATCGCCTTCAAGCTGGTCAAGCGACAAGGCCCCGTTTGGTCTCACGGCGGGGTCTCTTGGCTGTCTCGCAAACCGTTCCACCAGCAGTTGACCTCTACGGCCTTCTGCTGGTAGTTGACGACCGCCATGTACAGGCAGCCCAGCCATAGGTACGCCATTACAAGCAGTAGAGTGGCCATGCTCTCTCCGGCCACCTGCAAGGCCTTCTTGATCTCGATGCCCCCGGCTGGACCCAGTCGCGAAGTACGAGCCAGACGAGGCTGGCGAACCCCGTTGTGAAGACCAGCAGACCGAGCTGGATGACGCCGAGGCTGCTGCGGGCGAGGGCGTTGCGAACGACGCCCGTCAGCTTTGAAGGGATTGGGCGGCGGCCCAGCGGAATTTGGCCGAGGCGCTGCGGGGATTGGAGCGAGTTTCCTCAATCCCCGGCGCGATGACCTCTTTGGCTGCTGATTGGTACGTGCCGCTGCGGACGCCGTCGCGGAACGACTGCTTGACGAGCCGGTCTTCACCGCTGTGGAAGCTGATAATGCCGATGCGGCCGCCCGGACGCAGGCAGTAGGGGGCCACCCGCAGAAGCTCTCGCAAGGAACCGAGCTCGTCGTTGACCAGGATACGCAGGGCTTGGAACGTACGGGCGGCGGGGTGCAGGGAGCCGGATTTGGAATCGCGCTGCTGCTGACGCCAGGTCTTCGGGTTCAGGCCCTTGGCGTCGAAAATGACGTGAACGAGCTGCGAGGTCCGCGAGAACGGCTCTGCGGTACGCTGAAGGACGATCTGGTGGGCGATTTTCTGATGGTCCGGCTCATCGGCCAATTCCCAGAATGCTTTGGCCAATTCTTCCTCGGAAAGGCTATTGAGCAGATCGGCGCCGGTCTGCGGGAGCCGGTCGTCCATCCGCATGTCGAGCGGACCTTCATGCTTGTAGCTCATCCCGCGCTCGGGATTGTCGATCTGCATGCTCGAAACGCCGAGGTCGGCGAAGATGACATCAAAGCCGTCGAGCTTCTCCTGACTCAGCACCTTGGCGATGCCGGCGAAGTTGCTGCGATAGAGGTTCACAGGCACACTATCTTGGCCCAGGCGGCTGCGGGTGCGCTCCAACTCGATGGCATCGACATCCAGGCCAATCAGTCTTCCGCCGGGTCCGATTCGCTTGGTGAATTCCAGCGCATGGCCGCCGTAGCCAACGGTGCAGTCCACGACGATATCGCCTGGTCTGGGCCTCAGGCAGGCCATGACCTCTTCTACCAGGACGGGCACGTGCGTGCCGGCCGGCGTGTTGCCTTTCGCCCGCAGATGGGCCGCGATTTCCGGATACGCCGCGAGATTGTGCTCCTTGTACTTCTGTGTGTAGCTCTTCGGGTGGGTGCCGCGGTAGCGGGGCCGCCGCCGATGCTGTCCCGGCGTTTGCCCGCCTGCGCCCGCCCGGTCCCGTTCGCTCATCCCAGCTCCGAACCTATAGACAACTGCTTCATCGTTCACAATTCCCTGTGTTTGCCTCGCTGCGTTCATTTCCCGCCGCAGCGGCATGACCTATTCTCACGGCCGGACCGTCAAGACGCAAGGGGAGAGTCGAAAACGGGAGGAGGGCCGGTGGCGGACATCGGCGCCCGGATCGCGTGAATTCTCGCGTCAAAGCCGGTGCGCTCCCCGTCATTCCCCCGGTTTCAGTCACGGGCCGCATCGCGTCCTCGGCCGTAAATCGAGAAAAGAGGTCTTGGAACCACGGAGGGCACGGAGACCCCAGCGCGGCCTTCGGCCGCAACCAAAACCTACTCTCGCCAAGACGCAGAGAACGCCAAGAAGACAGGACCGCGATGCTCTTACCCTTTGCGCTCTTGGCGTCTTTGCGCGAGACATAAGTCCTTGGATTTCAATATCTTACGTTCGGTGTTTCCCGAAATCTTCGCGCGAAAACAAGATTCGGACAGGTAGTAGTACGGAGAAGGGAAAGAAGACGCCGGAGGGCAGGGACTTCGGGCGGCAACGACGTTGCGGCTGGGTAATGCCGTTGACGATGAGTCCAGTTGTTCTCCGTACCACGGAGATCGGTCAATGCTTCCGGTGGAGTGCAACGCGAAATCATCGGCCAGAATGTGAAATGTGTAGGTGCGACCCTGGTTTCCCCCCGAAAGGAACGAAAGAAACTCGCAAAAATGTCATCCCGGAACCAGGTGATGCCGAATAGAGGTGGGGAAGTCCCGCGAAACAATCCCCTATATCGGCACCATCGGAAAATGTACCTGACACCTTTAATTCCCCTAGATGTCTCCGGAACCCCCCATTCCTCTTTCGTCCCTTCGATTTTGCTCAGGACAGGCTTCTCTCGTTCTTCTCGGCAAAGGCATCTCTTCTCTGCGTCCCTCGGCCGCCTCGGCGGGGGACAGCCCTAATCACTAATCAAGCTCTGACCCCAGAACGCACCATTGGCATAGGTCAGACCTGTCCGGCGGGAACCATAAGAGAGTATTGTGGCTCGCGTAATGCTTAACCTCTAATTAGTATGGTGTCCCCGGAATTTCCCTAAGCGGCCGAGGTCCCGTTGGTGTATGTCAGCCCCGTCCGCCGGGAGCGGGCATCGAACCACGCTGGGTCATTGTGCATTTCAACTCTCGCCTTGTCCTAAACTAGGGTGCGTCCCCAGTGTCCCGTTTTCCCCAGTATCCCCAGTATCCCCGCCAGTATCCACGTGAACTCAGTTCATCAGCGTAAGGAAGTCATCTATAACCTCGTTTCCTCGAATCGCCACGTATCCCTCGCGTCCGCGTAGTTCCCCCCAACTCTGACGGTCCGTTTTATAGAAGTAGAGCTGATCGCCGCGCTCGAGCTTGGCCTTGAGTTCCTTCCATTCAGGACCTCCGGGAATGATTCGTAGTCCCCTGGAGGAAGCACGCTCAGCGTCCTGGGTTAGCTCCTTCTGAACCTCCTTGACCGTCAAAGGGCCTCTGACAACATCAATGCCCGCATGGAGATAACTGCTGATGATCGCGCGTACCTCTTCTCGACGTTCCATTGTGTCTCCAGATCTTCCTGCGGTAGGATTATCAACAATCTTATGACACGAACACGCCAAGGCCATCACAAGGCTTACTGTTGCGATCTTCATCTTGGCGTCCCCAATAATTAGCAGTTGTGCCATGTTGCGCCTCTAGTAGATCTTGGTATAATCCGTTGGACGCAGATAATAGTCCAGGGGGTGTGCGTACTGCTTTGGTGTTACTGAATTTCGCATAATATAGTGACAGATTTTTCGCATAATATATTGACACCAGCGTTTCGTTCTCGTAGGCTGTCCGCATGGACAGAAAAGGACGAACACGAAGGGACTTCGACGAGTTGGAGAACCGCCGAAAG
>JAPLMX010000279.1 GCA_026386805.1 Phycisphaerae bacterium
ACGCCAACGCAAGATCGGCGGCCAGAAGGGCCATCCGCGGCAGGAACGAATCCCCTTGGGCCCGGACGACATCGGTCCCATCCTTCCCTATGAGTTGTCCTCGAAACAGGCACAGGGTCTGATCCCCCTGGAGGAATGGTTCGTATTGCAACAGGTGGATCTCGTCGAGAAGCCCTACGTCGTGACCGAGCACCGGGCCCGGAAGTATCTGGATCCACGAACCGGGCGGATCGTGATCGCCCCGTTCCCGGTCGCCGTCAAGGCGGCCGGCCTGGTGGGTCCGAAGCTCTCAGCCCTGGCCGCCTATCAAAAAGGCGATGGCCCCATGTCGTACACCACGATCCAACGGTTCTGGAACGAGGTCCTGGGGATTCCGATCCGCCGCTCGCAGTTGGTCAACGTCCTCCAGAAGGCCGCGGCCGCCTTCGCCGAGCCCTATGCGGAGCTGCGCGCGGCCCTGGTCCAGGAACCGTACGTGGGGGCGGATGAATCCGGACCCAATGATTGGGGCGATCCGCTCTGGACGTGGTGTTTCCGCGCCGCGCGTTTCACCGTCTTTCCTATCGACCCGTCGCGCAGCTCTGAGGTGCTCAAGGCGATCCTGACCGAAACCTTCGGGGACGTCGTCGGGTCGGACTACTTTTCGGCGTACCGTAAGTACCGGGCGGATTGTGGGGTGTTGGTGCAGTTCTGCTGGGCCCATTGGATCCGGGACATTCGCTTTCTGGCCGAACACACCGACCCGTCGCTGGCCGGCTGGGGCCAGAAGCTCCTGTGGTGGATTCGAAAGCTGTTTGACACTTGGCATCGGGCGGGGCAAAGGACGCAAGCGTGTTTTGCCCGTGCGAGGCATCGGATCCAGCGCGGATTTCTCAAGGGGGTTCGCCACGCGCCTTCGCGTGCCGAGGCCCGGACGCTCGCCAAGCGTTTTCGCGGCCGGCAGGCGGACAACTACTTTCGCTTCCTGACGACGCCGGGGATCGAGCCGACGAACAACCAGACGGAACAGGCGATTCGGCACATCGTGATCGACACGCAGGGAACCCGTGGCCAACGCGGACAACGTTGGTGTGAACGCGTCTGGACGATCATCGCCACCTGCCGCCAACAGGGTCGGCGTGTCTTTCAATTCTTCTGCAACGCCCTCAACGCCCACTTCCGACAAGAAACCGCCCCGTCTCTGCTATCGTGACAAGAAGTCGTGAATGGGTACCTTTCGCCAAACCCATTGATGTGGAGGCATTACTGGCTCAAATAGAAGGGCTTCTCGGCAGCGGCTGTCAATCACGTTGAGACAGTTCCTCGTGGGGGTTAACGTGAGCAACCGGGGCGGTTGCCCAACGAGATTGAGGCCCTCGTCCATGGTCGCATTGATCCAGGCGGGTCGGAGGGCGGAGGGGGGTGAACAGGGGCCATCGGGATAATCTGGATACACCATACTCAATTCGAGATCACAATAAGTAAGGGAGCTTCTGGGGTCAGCCCTTAAATTAAGCTTTAAGAAGAGCGGGCCCCCACCGTGCAAGTTAACTATTATCTTGATTCCGCTGAAAAAGTCCCGTTTTTGCGGTTTTACCCGCATTTTCGACCCCGAGAACGCGGGTGGTTTGGCCATCTGAGGGGGTTTTTCAGCGGAATCTTATCTTAAGGGCTGATAAGCATATAGGGTTCCTTCCCCGAGGCCGCTACACTGGGAATCAGAAAGCTGCCGGTGGAAGGCAGCACCAAGATGGCTGACGCTCAAAGAAAGGAGCCCGAACATGCGTAAGACATTATTCTGTGGCGTCG
>JAPLMX010000200.1 GCA_026386805.1 Phycisphaerae bacterium
ACCTCGGGGAGGTGGGGCAAGCGGTGGAGGATGGCATGGAGCGTGTGCAACAGAACGGACAACTCCTGTTCGGGTTCTTGGAGCACCCCGGTCTTTTTTTTGAGTGACTTGTCACTGTATTATGCGAAATTCAGTAAGTCCCGAGGAGCACGGGATGTTCGGCCAGCGGATGCGGCCCAGCTTCGGTTCGTCCGCCTGGCCGCCGAATTCTATAGTCCCGAACATGTTGTCGAAATGGAGGCCTGTCTGAAGAACGGTGCCCGCGTGAATGAGGCTGACCCACGAGGTGTTACCGCGCTGTATGAGGCTCTCTCGCAACACATCATTGTGAACCTGGATCAGGCGTACGCGATTCTCCATTATCTCCTTCAACGTGGCGCAAACCCGAACACGGCTATTCGATCTGGGGCCATGGCGGTGCCCCCACTCCACGAGGCGATCTTCTCGACGTATTGGGTATTCGATCCGTCCACTCCTTGGGCACATACGCGAGAAAAAGAGATCTTCACCGAACTTATCATTGACGCACTTCTGAAAGCCGGCGCGCATGTGTCAGGGACTAATCATCAGGGACAGACCCCACTACACATCGCGGCGAGATTCCGCCACACTCTCGCCGCCAGGATGCTGATCGATGCCGGTGCCAAGGTCATGCCGCGAGACAACGATGGCAAGACACCACTCGATTACGCGGAGTCTGCTGAGATCATCAAGCTCCTAAAGGACCATGGTGCGCGGGAATGACGAGAACCGGAGGGACGGCCACCAACTTTCACTCGCGTTTCTGTTCCTTCGGCTCGACCTTTTCGAATTCGAAGAAGGCAAAGTTGTTGCCGGTGTTGTCGTGGAAGGTCAGGAGTTGCCGCCCTGCCTGGCCGAAGGTGATCGTGCCGATCTCGGCGTAGTTCCAGGTGTGGAAGCCGCCGGTGGCGATCGGCAGCTTGCAGGTGGCGGAGGGCTTGCCGTTGATGTCAAAGGTGATGGCGTTGGCCTGGTTCGAATAGAGGGCCCGGATCTTGTAGGTGCCGACGGCTTTCACATCCACCGTGTAGTTGCACCATTCCCCATCGGCGGTCCAACCGATATAGAACTGGTTGACCAGAGGGCTGACGGCATTGGGATGGTTGAGGTCGGCGAAGTCCTTGACGTAGGACAGGTCCATCCCTTCGTCCTTGCGGAAACTCCAGATGTAGGGGCCGGCGTGTGGACGCTGATGATTGGGCTGCACGTTGAGCTCGCCACTGCCGTGATTGATCGCGTCGGTATCGTGGTAGGCCACCCCCTCGCCGCCGAGGTCGTAGAGGGCGCACTGGAGAATGCCGGGGATGCTCTGAGCGCCGGCTTTGTAGACGGAATCCTGGAACGGCGTGCCCTGGTAGTCGCCAGGCACCGTGGAAGGATCGCCCTGGGCGAGCGACAACGCGAACAGACTCACAACAACTGTTAGTAGATGCTTCATAATGATGGGACTCCTGCCGGCAACGGGGACGCACTCCATTCTCCACCCGTGCACTCATATTTCTCTTTCGGTCGGGACGGGGTTCAGACCTACGCATTTCACATCTTCTCCCAACGCCTCCAATTTCTGGCTCGAGGTTTCCTCGGGTCCCCTTGCGCCCTTTCGTTCCACGTCACCAGCTTCATGGTAGCGTCACGCCGACCGAAAGGCAAAGAGGAATCTGCGAACTAGTAGTTGGTAGTCAGTAGTCGGTTGTCGGTTTACCGCCCCCGGATCGGTGTCCGGGGTGACAAGACTGCCGGTTGGCTGAGACAATTGCAGAATTTTTTGCTTGACGCCGAGTGACGTAACATGTAAGATGCTCACAGAACGAACACTGTGAAACTTTGTAGGAAACGAGCGATGGCTGAGAAAGCGAAGAACAGACAATCCGGAGGGGTGCGGGGTCTTTCGCCTCAGCCTGCATCATCGCCATCTCCTGTGTCCCTTCGACTTGGCTCAGAGCTCGCCCTGAGCGACAGCCGAACAGGGCAGGCTTCTTTTGTTCCATTTGGCTCTATTTGTCTCGGTTCTTTTGGTTCTTCACATTGGAGCAGCGGGATGTTGTGCCTGCGCAGTACAAAACTGACACCCCGTTGGTCGGCCAACACGGCATTAGCAGGCTTGCCGAGAAGAGGACGGAGTGTGCGAAACAAAGCCAATTTGGCAAGGCATCTGTTGACGTCGACTGGTGTCCATGACAACGCTCATGAACGAGACAGACGCTCGATGTCCCTGTAAAAACAAAGCCAATCTGCCCGGCGGCAGAAGAATTCGGTGGGGCAAGCCCCACCCTACAACTGGCGCACGATGTCTCTGTAGAAACAAAGCCAATTGTGAGCGGGGTTCCGAGTCGAACACCGCCGGGGGCGGCCCTGGCACCTATCCGGGGCCGAGCGCGCCAAACAAAGCCAATTGGCAGCAGCCACAAGACGCGATAGGCGGTTGTGCTGCAGAGTGTCATGCGAACGCCGGGCGGACGGGGCCTCTGTACAAACAAAGCCAATTTGCGGGGGCCGGATGGCTTCCTCGCAGGTCCTGGCCCTGCCTTCGCAGGGTCAGGCTCGGGTTTCCAAACGCGGTCCTTTGCGTTTGGGGTCCCCTCCCCCCGCGCCGGCGGGGGTTCGCGCACGATGCCCTTCAGCGAGCGGGGACGCTCGCCCTACGAGGAGGCCGCCTGGCAAAGGTCCAATGGGACTTCTCTTGGGGTGTCCCTGGTGATAGAATGGACACTTGGTGATATGAGAAAGATCAAGAGTCCTAACTTGGCGCAGTTGCTGATGCAGCTTCGGTTCACGCCGGAGGTGAAGCGCCGTGCGCAGCTTGAAGCCGCGGAGAAATTCTACTCGCTGGTCGAGCAGGAAAAGCAGTACCCCTACGACTTCGTCTGCTTCCACATCACGGGCTTTCAGCCCAAGGGCAACCTGGAGCCGGAGATCATCGCGGGTCGCGACCTGCTGGCCGACTTGCAGGTCTTCATCGGCAAGCTCAGCGCCCGACTCGCCCTGCCGGTCGCCCAGGCGGGCGAGAAAGTGCACACCATCGAGGAATTGGCCGGCAGGTTCGACGTCTCGACCAAGACCATCGATCGCTGGCGCAAACGCGGTCTGCTCGCGCGGAAGTTTGTTTTCGACGGCGGCAGACGCCAGCTCGGCTTTCTGGAGTCGGCGGTCGAGCGGTTCGTTCGGGAGAACCCATCCCTGGTCGCCAAGGCCGGCGCCTTTCGCCGGCTGACGGACAGCGAGCGGCAACAAGCCCTCCGGCAGGCCCGTAGCCTGGCGGCCAAGTCGTCGCTGTCCCGACACCAGATCACCAAGCAGGTCGCGGAGAAACTGGGCCTTGCCCAGGAGACGCTGCGGACCATCCTGCTGCAGTACGAGAAGAAGAACCCGGATAAGCCGGTCTTTCGCCGACCCGTCGGACGCATTCGGCCGGCGGACGCGGCGGAGCTGTTCCGGCTCTACACGCAAGGCACCGGCGTCTGGCAGCTCATGCAACAGTTCGACCGCAGCCGGGCCACGGTCCATCGGATCATCAATCAGCGCAGGGCCTTGGCTCTGCTGGCGAGGAAGATCGAGTACGTCCCGAGCAACGAGTTCCTGTCGGCCGGGGCCAAGGAGCAGATCCTGGAAAAGCCGTTCACGCCGGAGCGGCTGGAGCCTGAAAAGAGACTCGAACCGTTCGAGCTGGTCGGGGAGAACCTGCTGCCGGAGTACCTCCAGGTTCTGAAGATCACGCCCGTATTGAACCACGAGCAGGAGATCGAGCTCTTTCGCCGCTACAATTACCTCAAACACCTGGTTTCCCAGGAGCGTCATCAGCTCAAGTTGTCGAAAATCGACGCCAAGCTGCTCGCGCAGCTCGAAGCCTACCTCAACGAGGCCGAGGAGATCCGCAAAACGCTGGTCGAAGCCAACCTGCGCCTCGTGGTCAGCATCGCCGGCAAGCACACGAGCAACGACGCGAGCTTTCTTGAGCTGGTCAGCAAGGGCAACTTCGCCCTGATCCAGGCCGTGGAGGAGTTCGACTACGCGAAGGGGTTCCGCTTCAGCCGGCGGGCCGCCCTGAACATTGCCAAGGAATACGCCAAGGTCTCCGGCCGGAGCACCGAGCTAACGCCCAAGCGGGTCGCCTCTTTGGCCAGTATCCAGCGAGACCTGCGGGACACCGCCGCCGATGTGTCCGCCCTCGAGCAGACCCGCCAGAACCTCGCCGAGGTCATCCGCGAGGAGCTCGACGAACGCGAGCAACACGTCATCATGCACCATTTCGGCCTGATCGGCTCGTCCATCCGCAAGAACACCAAGACCCTCAAGCAGATCGGCGACGAACTCGGGCTGACCAAGGAGCGTATCCGCCAGATCGAGCTGACGGCCCTGCAGAAGCTGCGGCAGTGTCTCAGCAGCGAACAGTTTGAGTTGCTGACGAGTTGACATGGAGCTACTTGCTATTGTGATCCTCGTGGTCGCGGCCAGTGCCATCGGCACCGTGACCGGTTTCGGCCTTTCGACCGTCATGATTCCGGTGCTGGCCCTGTTCTACCCGGTGCCCGAGACGCTCCTGTTCGTCGGCACCGTGCATTGGTTCAACGACCTCTGGAAGCTCGTGCTGTTCCGAGAAGGAATCCGCTGGAGGCTGATCCTCCCTTTCGGCCTTCCGGGCATCGTCGCCACGGTGATCGGAGCGCACCTGCTGTTCACCATTCCCGGCACGGCCCTCCAGCGGGTCCTGGGCGTGTTCCTCCTCGGCTACGTGGTCTTCCTGTTCGCCAAGAGCGCCTTTAAGATCAGCCAGAGTGCCGTTGCCGCCGTGACAGGCGGCGCCCTGTCGGGCTTTTTCGCCGGGGTCTTCGGTATGGGCGGCGCGATCCGGGCGTTGTTCCTGTCCGCATTCGATCTGCCCAAGGCGGTCTATTGGGCCACGGCCGGCGCTATCGCCATCGCGATTGACACCCCCCGGCTGGCTACCTATATCGGCCAAGGCACCCGGCTCAACTCTTTGCTTTTCTGGGGCATGATCCTGTTTGTCCCGGCTTCCTTCCTGGGCGCCAGATTCGGCAAAGAACTCCTGGAGAGAATCCCGCAGGAGCACTTCCGCAAAATCGTCGCCGCCTTCCTGTTCATCGTCGGCCTGCGACTGCTGATCCGGCCGGGTTAGTCTTGCCCTGCTCCCGGATTGCTCCTATATTGGTCAGCGACGTCCCGCCGTCGTCCGTGGCGAGGCAAACGCACAAGGAGAGTGACATGAGCACCATCGGCTTCATCGGCAGCGGCAACATGGCGGAGGCCCTCATCCGGGGCATCATCACGGCCGAGGTCTATACGCCACAAAACGTCTTTGTCAGCGACGTCCGCCCCGAGCGGCTCAAGGAGTTGGCCGACAGGTACGGCGTGACCCCCTGTGGCACGAACACCCAGGTGGTCGAGCGGTCCGAGACGGTGGTGCTCAGCGTCAAGCCGCAGATCATGAATGACGCCCTGCAGAGTATCAGGAGTACCCCCAAGTCCGGGAAGCTGTTCATCTCCATCGCAGCGGGCGTGAAAGTGGCGAAGATCGGCGGCGTGCTGGGCGATGTCCCCATCGTTCGCGTGATGCCGAACACGCCGGCCTTGGTCGGCGCGGGGGCCAGCGCCCTGTTTGCCAACGAGAGAGCCGGGGCCCTGCTCGACAAAGCGTTCTCGGTCTTCTCGGCGGTGGGCAAGGCGGTGGTCGTGCAGGAGGAAGGTTTGATCGACGCGGTCACGGCCGTCAGCGGCAGCGGGCCGGCCTACTTCTTCCTGCTGATGGAAGCGATGATCGACGCCGCCGCGGCGCTGGGCCTGCCGCCGGACGTGGCCAAGGACCTGGTCTTACAGACGGCCAAGGGCGCGGGCCTGCTCGCGGTCGAGGCGGACAAAAACGGCGAGACCCCAGCGGTCCTGCGGCGAAAGGTCACCTCCCCCCACGGGACGACCGAAGCGGCGTTGAAGGTCTTCGCCGCCCACGACTTTCCTCGACTGGTCGCCGATGCCCTCACCGCCGCCCGCGTCAGGAGCCGGGAACTATCCGCCTGAGCCCGAGCGTTCCGCACCGGCCGCCCCGCCGGAAGGTCATGGCATGTCCGCCCGTGCGGCCCCACGCTTGGTGAGAACGAGGGAATTCCCTCTACGAACGGCACGGCCGACCGACACAGTGGTATTCGATCCCCCGTTCCCGCACGTAGTCGGGCTCGTAGAGGTTACGCCCATCGAAGAGAACGGGCCGCTTCAACAGGCCAACGATCCGCTCGAAATCGGGATTGCGGAATTGCTGCCAATCGGTCAGTACGATCAGCCCGTCCGCCCCCTGGGCCGCCTCGTAGTAGTCCCGGCAAAGGGTGACCCTATCGCCCAGGGCCTTCTGGGCGACGGGCATTGCCTCGGGATCGTAGGCCCGGACGGAGAAACCCGCCTTGAGGAACTCCTGAACGCAGAACATCGCGGGCGACTCGCGAACGTCGTCGGTCCGGGCCTTGAACGCCAGTCCCCAGACCGCCAGTGTCACCGGCGGTGTGCCGGCCGCGTAGTATTCCACGATCCGCCGGGCGAATCGGCTCTGCTGGCGAAGATTCGTGTCATAGACCGCCTTGACGATGTCCATCGAGCAGCCGCGGGTCTCGCCCGTGTGGATCAGCGCGCGGATGTCCTTCGGGAAGCAACTGCCGCCGAAGCCGACGCCGGCAAAGAGAAAGGCGTTGCCGATCCGCGCGTCGCTGCCCATCCCGGCCCGGACCAGCTCGACGTCGGCCCCGACCTGCTCGCACAGGACGCTCAACTCGTTCATGAACGAGATCCGGGCGGCCAACATGCAGTTGGCGGCGTATTTCGTCAGCTCCGCCGAGGCCGGGTCCATGAAGATGATCCGCTCCTTGCGACGCATGAAGGGGGCGTAGAGGTGCCGCATGATCTCCCGCACCTTCGGATCGACCGTTCCGATGATCACACGCTCCGGCTTCACGAAATCGTCCACCGCCGAGCCTTCCTTGAGGAATTCCGGATTGCTCACATAGTCAAAGGGATGCTTCGTGCGAGCCGCAACCACCTCGCTCACCTGCTTATGCGTACCCACGGGAACGGTGCTCTTGACGACGAAGATGCGGTAGCCGTCCATGGCCTCGGCGATGTCACCCGCCACCTTGAGCACGGCGGAGATATCCGCAGAGCCATCCTCCGCACTCGGTGTCCCGACCGCGATGAAGAGCACCAGTGCCTCGCGGACGGCCTGGCGCAGCGACGTGGTGAAATGCAGCCGTCCGCTGTTTTTCGTGCGATGGACCACCTCGCCCAAGCCCGGCTCATAAATCGGAATCACCCCGTCATCGAGGTCCTTGATCCGCCGCGCATCCTTATCGACGCAGATCACATCGACGCCGGAATCGGCCAGACACGCCGCCGTCACCAAGCCGACATACCCAATCCCAACCACGCCAACTTCCATAGAGATCCGTCTCCCATCGATCCCAACATCAACCGGGCCTGTTGCATCCGATGCCCACGATTCCGATTCTGACGGACACCCGGAAGCCTGTCAAGTCCTTTCACCTGGAGGTCAGCGAAGGTTCATTCCCTAGGAAGCCCAAGTGCCTCTTGTGTCGTGACAACGAATGCCCTCGCACCGCGGCTGTAGACAAGCGATGCCCCCGGCTCCGCGGGGATCAGAATGGCCGCCGTGGCGGGCAGACGCTCGATCAGGGCCAAGCCTTTCTCCAAACCAAGGACATTCACCGCGGTGGACAGGGCGTCGGACAACGTCGCATCCGGGGCGATGATCGTGTCACTGGCCAGCTTGCTTGCCCCTTTCCCGGTGTGAGGATCAACGATGTGGCTCACTTTTGGGCCCTGGATCTTGACGAACCTGCGGTAGTCGCCGCTGGTAGACACCCCTTCGTTTGTTAGGGCGAGGACCAACAGAGGTTTTGACGGACCGAGGTCATTGGGCGCGACGTTTGGATCCTGCAGACCGATCCGCCAGTACTCCTGCCCGCGAGGAGGCCGCCCGAAACAACGGATATCGCCAGCGATGGCCGCCATTCCTCCGATCGCACCGTGCTTCTTCATCGCCTCCATCGATTTGTCCGCGGCATAGCCCTTGCCGATGGCCCCCAGATCCAGCCTCATGCCTTCGACCGCAAACCGGACGGTCCGGTTCTTCTCATCGAGAATCAGCTTGTCCGAGCCGACTCTACGGCGAGCTTGGGCCAGAGCTTCTTCCGTCGGAGGCTCGCCCGCTTCCCCCGCCTTGCGCCACAGATCCACCAACGGCCCGACCGTCACATCGAAGGCTCCATCGGAAAGCTTGTTGAAGTAAACCGCCTTCTGCAATACCTCGAACGTCATTTCGCTCACCGCAACTGGCCGCGTGGCGGCCTCACGGTTGACCTTGCTCAACTCGGAATCGTCCTGATAATCGCTCATCAACGACTCAATCCGGTCCTGCACTTCGAACGCCGCCTCAATGCACCGCTGCGCCGTCTTCTCCCCTCGGGCAATGACGACCACGCGAGAAAACGTGCCCATGACCATGCGATAGCCGCTATTGACTTCGACCACGCTGGAGGAACGCCGCCACACATATAGAATGCCGAGCAACAGGAGAGACACTGCGATAGCAATCGCGATACGAGGGTGGTTTCTCATAAGGGCCAGAATCTCAAATTCCAAACAGGGCCGACGGCCGGCAACAGCGTTTAGGTCATTCGAATTTCGAATTTGTTTCGGATTTCGATATTCGTGCTTTGTGCTTATAATAACTCCATGAAGGACAAGATGATACAGATACTCAAGGAACAGATCGAGCAGCAATTCCTGCCTTTTGTGCGCCGGCCCGCGCGATATATTGGGGGTGAGGTCAACCAGGTTCGCAAGGACCTGGGCCGGTGCGACCTGACCGTCGCCCTGTGCTTTCCCGACGTCTACGAGGTCGCCATGTCCAACACGGGCATCGCCATCCTCTACCACATTCTCAACCAGCTCGACGGTGTCGCCGCGGAACGCGTGTTCGCCCCCTGGACCGACGCCGAACAAATCTTACGGCAGAAGCAGATTCCTTTGTTCAGCCTGGAGTCACGGGTATCGTTGCGGAGCTTCGACGTAATTGGCTTCGGTCTCACGAATGAGCTGTGCTACACGAATGTCCTGAACGTGCTCGATCTGGCGGGGATCGCCGTCCGTCGCAGCAACCGCAAGGAGGACGACCCCCTCATCATCGCCGGGGGCGGTATGGCCAACGGTTGCGAGCCGATGGCCGCATTCGTCGATCTGTTCGTACTGGGCGAGGGCGAAGAGGCGGTCGTTGAACTGGCCAATCTTCTGGCGTCGGCCAAGCGAGCCGGCAAAAGCAAGAACGAGGCCCTGCGCGAGATCGCCGGCCGATTCGACTGGGCCTATGTCCCACAGCTCTACGATTTCGCGTATGAGAACTCGCGGATTGCCTCCTTCCGAACAACCGAGCCTGGTCTGCGGACACGATTCGAGAACGCCGTGGTGGAGGACTTCGAGAATGCCTCGGTGCCAACGCGGCCCATCGTGCCGTTCGCCGAGGCGATCCACGAGCGGGTCAGTATCGAGATCATGCGGGGCTGCCCCGGCCGATGCCGGTTCTGCCAGGCCAGTTTCTGCCGGCGGCCCATCCGATTCCGCAGTGCCGAGAAAGTCTTCGAATTGGCGAAGGAGTCCTACGCCGCGAGCGGCTTCGATACGGTCAGTCTGCTCAGCCTCTCGACCGCCGATTACCCGCACCTGGAGGATCTTGTCGTTCGGCTGCACGGCTACTTCAAGGACAAGCATGTGGGCCTGTCGATCCCCAGCCTGCGCGTGGATCAGCCGTTGAAGCTCGTGCCCAAGCTGTTCGCTTCGGTGCGCAAGAGCGGCCTGACCATTGCCGTGGAGGCCGCCGGCGAGCGGCTCCGACAGATCATCAACAAGCCGCTCAAGGACAGTGATCTGTTTGCAACCGTCGAAGAGGCCTACAAAGCAGGCTGGCAGAAGCTCAAGCTGTACTTCATGGTCGGCCTGCCCGGCGAGACGCTCGATGACGTCAAGCAGATCGTCGATCTGACCTGCCGACTGGCCAAGCTGCGCCGGCAGGTGGACGGCAAGACCGGCAATATCAACGTCACCGTCAGTTGGTTCGTGCCCAAGCCGCACACCCCCTTCGGTTGGCTCGCCCAGAGGCCACGGGAATACTTCGAGCAGGCCAGACAGATCATCCTCGACGAAAAATGGCGACTGAACGCAAGATTCCTCCAGTTCAAGTTCCACGACATCAATCAAAGCATCCTCGAAGCGGCGATGGGCCGCGGCGACCGGCGCTATGCTGAGATCATCGAATCGGCCTGGCGCCGTGGGGCGCGTTTCGACCTCTGGGATGACTGCTTCAACCACGCTCTCTGGCAGGAGGCCTTTGCCGAATGTGGCGTAGACCTTGAAGCGGCGGCCCAGAGAACCTTCGCGCCCAACGAGATCCTGCCCTGGGAACATCTCGGCGGACCGGCCAAGCCGTACCTGCTGACCCACCACGATGCCGCGCTGCAGATCGTACTGCCTCCCGGCTCGTAATGTCCGAAAAAAGCGAGGGAATCCGGACTTCGAAATTCCAAACAGAGCCGAGCCGGCAACCGCGTTTGGTGCTTGGGATTTCGGATTTATTTCGAATTTCGAGATGCGGATTTTGGATTCTATGAAAGCCGTCCCTGAAATTGCCGATAGATACGCGTGCAGGGGCCTGAAATGTGAGTTCTTCCTCAGGGTAGCGAACCTGAGGCCGTATGAAGCAACAAACAAGGGGGTTTGACGATGAGAGACTCCAGGCCGGTACTGCTCGTGGAAGATGACACCATCGACGCGATGACGGTTCGCAGGGCCTTCAGGGACCTGAAGGTGACGAACCCGCTGGTTCACACCGTAAACGGCGAAGAGGCGCTGGCCTACCTGAGGGACGAGACGAAAGACAAGCCATGCTTGATCCTCCTCGACCTGAACATGCCCAAGATGAACGGGATCGAGTTTCTCACGGTCACCAAGGCCGACCCGGGGTTGAAGAAGATCCCCGTGGTCGTGCTGACCACGTCAAGTGAGGAGCGGGATGTCGTGGAGAGTTTCCGGCTCAGCGTGGCCGGATACATCATCAAGCCCGTGGATTACCGGAATTTCGTTGAGGCCATCCGGACCATCAACGTGTACTGGACCCTGAGCGAGATGCCGGACGAGAATGCGGAGGACACCCATGCGCAGTGCCAAACCGTTGCTGCTGGTGGAAGATGATCTTGACGACGCCATGATCGTCAAACGAGCCCTTGGCGAGTTGGGCATTGAAAAAGAATTGATCCATCTGCCCGACGCCGAAGCAGCGCTCACCTATCTGCGTTCGCCCGCGACGGCGAAACCAGCCCTGATCCTGCTCGACCTCAACCTGCCCGGCATGGGCGGCGTGAAGCTGCTCGAGACCATCAAAGCCGATCCAGCGTTAGCGGAGATTGCGGTCGTCGTGCTGAGCACGTCCGACGAGCGGCGGGATATCGTCGACAGTTTCGATCTCAGCGTCGCCGGCTACATTGTAAAACCCGCCAACTATGCCTCCCTGGTGGAGGCCTTGAGAATCGTCCAGGACTACTGGTCGTTGAACCACCTGCCCGCATGTCATAATTGACCCATAGGCTCCTATCCGTTCGACGGGCGCGAGTCTCAAAACCCCGTTCCCGGTGACTCGCACCCGTCGTTCGCTCCTCCGCATCCGCCTGCCAACACCCCGGTCGACAAGTTCCGATGGCACGCGCCGATTTTTCCTTTGACATCTGCGAACGCGCCCAATATAAAGGCGGGTTTACATCCTCCTCGGCAGGATTGTCCCGGCGCGATCGCATGCCGGATTTTTCCAATTGCCCGAGGACGACTGGAGGGAATGTATTGGGAAGCTTGTACGAACAGGTTTGTCACAAAAGGAGAACTCTATGGCACAAGACAAAGCGATCAGCTCTCTCATGACGGAGACGCGCACGTTTACACCGCCGCGGCGCATTCAAAAGGACGCCTATGTGTCCAGCATGGCGCAATATAAGAAGATGTGGGACCAGTCGATCAACGAGCCGGACAAGTTCTGGCTGGAGCAGGCGAAATCGTTGACCTGGTTCAAGAAGCCGACGGAGAGCCTTCGCTACACCTGGGACGTGGCCAACCGCAAGATCGAGCATACCTGGTTCGCCGACGGCCAGCTCAACGTCTCAGTCAACTGCCTCGATCGGCATCTCGGCACCCCGACCGCCAAGAAGACCGCGCTGATCTGGCAGGGTGAGGCGGACGAAGCCGTCAAGAAGTACACCTACGAGCAGATGCACAAAGAAGTCTGCAAGTTCGCGAACGTGCTGAAGTCCAAAGGCGTCCGCAAGGGCGACCGCGTCGCGATCTACATGCCCATGATCCCCGAGCTTCCGATTGCCATGCTCGGGTGCGCCCGCATCGGGGCGATCCATTCCATCGTCTTCGGCGGCTTCAGCGCCGAGGCGCTCGAAGGACGCATCAACGACTCCGAGTGCAAAATGCTGATCACCGCCAACGTGTCGCTCCGCGCCGGCAAGCATATTCCGCTCAAGGCGATCGCCGATGAGGCGTTGAAGAAGACCCCATCCATCGAGCACGTCATCTCCGTGAAGGTGACGGACGACCCCTGCACCATGCAGGCAGGCCGGGATACGTGGTATCACGACGAGATGGCCAAGGCGAGCGACAAGTGCGAGGCCGAGAAGATGAACGCGGAGGACCCGCTGTTCATCCTGTACACCTCGGGCTCGACCGGCAAACCGAAGGGCGTGGTGCATACCACCGCCGGGTACCTGCTGCACGTCGCCCTCAGCCACAAGTACATTTTTGACGTTCACGACAAAGACATCTTCTGGTGCACGGCCGACATCGGCTGGGTCACCGGCCACAGTTATATCGTTTACGGCCCGCTGGCGAACGGGGCCACGTCCCTGATGTTCGAGGGCGTGCCGACGTATCCGGACGCCGGACGGTTCTGGCAGGTCTGCGACAAGTTCGGCGTGACCGTGTTCTACACGGCCCCCACCGCGATTCGCTCCCTCATGCGTCTGGGCGATGAGTGGCCCGGCAAGTACAAGCTGGACACGCTGAGGGTCCTGGGCTCGGTCGGCGAGCCGATCAACCCCGAAGCCTGGATGTGGTACTACAAGCACGTCGGCCACGAGCGGTGCCCGATCGTCGATACCTGGTGGCAAACGGAGACGGGCGGCATCCTGATCACGCCGCTGCCGGGCTGTCATACCACCAAGCCGGGCAGCGCCAGCAAGCCCTTCCCCGGTGTCGATCCGATCATCCTGCGGGACGACGGCTCGACCTGCGACGTGAACGAGGGCGGCAAGCTCTGCATCCGCCGGCCCTGGCCGGGCATGATGCGGACGATGTGGGGCGACCACGACCGGTTCATCGACACGTACTTCACGATGTTCCCCAATCTGTACTTCACTGGCGACGGCTGCCGCGTCGATCCGGATGGCGATTATTGGCTGATGGGCCGTATCGACGACGTCGTCAACGTCTCCGGTCACCGGATCGGGACGGCCGAGGTCGAGAGCGCCTTGGTCAGCCACCCCAAGGTAGCCGAGGCGGCCGTGACGCCCATGCCGCACGAGATCAAGGGGCAGGGCCTCTACGCCTTCGTCACGCTCAAGGACGGCATCCACGAGAGCGACGATCTCAAGAAAGAGCTGGCCCTGCACGTGCGCAAGGAGATCGGCGCCATCGCCGTGCCGGAGGTAATCCAGTTCGCGCCTGCCCTGCCGAAGACGCGTTCCGGCAAGATCATGCGGCGTATTCTCCGCAAGATCGCCGAAAACAGCACCGACAACCTCGGCGATATCACCACTTTGGCCGACCCGAGCGTCGTGGAAACCCTGGTCAAAGGCCGGGGCAAGTAGTCTCTATCTCAATCGCCAGTCCGCCGGGTGCATAGCTCCTCTTATGCACCCGGCCTTTTTCCAGCAAGGAGACATCATGCCTGAGGGAAAAGTCATGAACCGCTGGCTCGTCGTCGTCGGTGGAATCCTCATCCAGTTCTGCCTTGGCGCCATCTACGCATGGTCGGCCTTCACCAAGAAGCTGACACTCGAACCCTATGGCTTCACCAAGACCCAGACGCAGATCATCTTCTCCGTGGGTCTTCTCACCTTTGCCGTCGTCATGGCGTTGATCGCGGGAAAGTGGCAGAAGAAAGTCGGTCCACGCAGAGTGGCCGCCGTGGGCGGGTTAGTGCTCGGTCTCGGCTACATCTTTGCCGGCTTGGTGGGGACCAGCTTTGCGGGGATTCTCGTCGGCGTCGGAATTCTCGGCGGCGCGGGCATCGGGTTGGCGTACGTTTGTCCGATTGCGGCCCTGGTGAAATGGTTCCCGGACAAGAAGGGCATGATCACCGGTTTGGCCGTGGCTGGCTTCGGCTTCGGCGCGTTGCTCTGGATCATGCTGACGGGCGGGTTCAAGTTCGGCGAATGGGTGAACCTGACGCCGGGCTGGGACGGCCTGTACGGCATGGGGTGGAGCGTCAACAAGGTTTTCATCCTCTACGGCATCCTCTTTGCCGCCGTCGTTGGGATCGGCTCCATCGTCCTGGTCAATCCGCCGGAAGGATGGCTGCCGGCCGGATGGAAGCCCTCGACGACCGGCGCCGCCAGTACCGGCGGGGTCTCCTACACCGTCGGGCAGATGATGCGGACCTACCAATACTGGATTCTGTTCCTGACCTTCACCGTGGGCGCTTTGGCGGGTCTGATGGTCATCGGTGTCATCAAGCTCTTCGGTCTTGACAGTCTCAAAGCCGGCGGCGTCGACGCCGCGAAAGCAATGGCCATCACAAACACCGCGATGGGACTGTTCTACGCCCTGCTCAACGGCCTCGGCAGGATCGTGTGGGGAACGGTCTCCGACAAGCTCGGCCGCAAGACCTCCATTGCGTTGATGAGCCTTTTCCAGGGCATCGTGATGATCGCCTTCTTCTTCATTGGGCGCTATGAATGGGGCCTGTACGTTGGAGCGGCCATCATCGGCTTCAACTTCGGCGGCAATTTCGCCTTGTTCCCCGCCGCCACGGCCGACCTGTTCGGCAACAAGACCGTCGGCATGAACTATCCCTTCGTGTTCCTCGCTTACGGTGTCGGCGGTGTCGTCGGCCCGATTCTCGGCGGGATCATGGGCGACAATCAGGCATGGATGTGGGCTTTCATCCCGGCCGGGATCGCCTGCCTGGCGGCAGCGGGCTGGATGCTCGCGCTCAAGCCGGTGACAGCCCAGCCGGCGGCGAGATTGGCCCCCGCGACGACGTAGCCATCGGCCGACCGCTCGACGGATCAGTCCTCGCGAACAACATGGCCCGGGTCCAAACGGCTCGGGCCATTTCTCTTGCGCAGGGGTGCCCTATCTGTCACCCCTACGAAGGCAGAGGTCCAAGAGAGCCGAAACGCGGAGGGATTCTCGTCTGCGCGGACGTGACGAGGAAATACCCGTAACCGGCGTCACACTTTGAGGCCGTGGATGGGGAACACCTTGGCCTTGATCGTCTCGATGGTGGTTTCCAGGGCCGGAAGGACCATCTCCCGCTGCTCGTTCGTGACCGGCAGCTCTCGATCTCGCAAGCCCCCCTGCCAGTCAGTGCTCTGGAGCATGACACCGCCCATGACGGCCTCCAAGCCGAGATCGACGTCCTGCCCGGAGAAAATGGTCCAGGCCAGTGCCCAGGCCCGGACGGTGTTTTCGACGTGGTAGCCACCGCCGCCGGTGGCCAGGATCGGCTTGTTGAACCGCAGGAGATGGTGGATGATCTCGGCGTAAGCATTGTTTGTCAGGTATAGGTGAGCCAGGGGGTCGCCCGCGAGCGTGTCGGCCCCCAGCTCGAAGACGATCACATCCGGGTTGAATGCCCCGATCAAGGGCGGCACGATCTCTTCAAAGGCGTGCAAGTACGCCTGGTCGAACGTCCCGACCGGCAGCGGCAGATTGACACAGTAGCCCCGGCCCGCCTCCTCGCCGATCTCATCCTCGAAGCCGGTCCCCGGAAAGAGCGTTTTGGGATTCTCGTGCAGCGAGATCGTCATCACGTTGGAGCGGTTGTAGAAGGCGTGGGCCACGCCGTCGCCGTTGTGAACGTCCACGTCGAGGTACAGGACGCGCTTGCCCGCCTCCGCCAGGACCAGGCAGGCCAGGGCGTTGTCGTTGATATAGCAGAACCCGGCGGCCCGCTCCGGAAAGGCATGGTGGTACCCGCCCGAAGGATTGAAGGCGATATCCGCTTTGCCCGACAGAATCAGCTCCGCGCCGACGAGCGTCCCGCCAGCGGCCAGCACGGCGTAGTCATAAATTTCCTTGAAGATCGGGCAGTCCTCGGTCCCGATTCCCATCGCAAGGGCCTCCACGTCCCACTTACCCTTCTGAGCGTTCTGCAGAGCGTGCAGGTAGCGGGCGGTGTGAAACTTCTTCAAGACGGTCCTGGGGGCCGGCACGGGGGCCGCTTCGCTGATCCCTTCACCGTAGAGCAGGCCCATCGTATACAGGACCTGTCGCGTGCGGCCCGCCCGCTCCGTCTTGAACGGGCTGTCCTCAGGATACCGGTACTGGTCGATCTCCTGCGAGTGAATGAAAACGGCTCTTCGCGCGGTCAACGGTACCCCTATTCTGTCGGTCGTGCATCCCCGCACGACCTCTTCAGGCGAACGAGGACGGGGTCCCCCCAACGCGATTCATCGCGTTGGGGGGACCCCGCTCGCCCTACTCTTCTTCCTTGTGCAAATCGTACGAGATATTGTAGACGTCGCCGTCGAACTCGACGTTGACGCGATACCCGGTGTTCTGGAAGATGGCCAGCATGGGCCGATTGTCCGGCAGGACCTTGGCATAGAAGCGTTTCACGCCCCGCTGCTGGGCGACCTGCGTGATGTAGTCGAGCAGGAACGTGCCCATGCCCTTGGCCTGCCATTCGTCCTGGACGAGGAAGGCCACCTCGGCCGCCTGCGTCTTCGGGTCCAGGTAATACTGGGCGATGGCCACGATGTCCTCGCCGCCCGGCCCTGGCACAACGCCCACGATCGCCAGGTCGTGCCGGTAGTCGATATTGGTGAGCTGCTGCACGTCCTTGTGCGGGAAGGCCACCGTGCGCGTCATGTAGCGCGTCCGCACCGACTGCTCGCTTAAGGAATACAGCATTTCGGACAGCGCCGGCTCGTCCGTCGGCTTGATCGGCCGAAAGAAGATCTCCGTCCCGTCCTTCAGGGTGGCGTAGTGCTCCAGCTCCTCGGGATAATCCACCTGCTCCCAGGCCAGCTCAATCTGGTCCTGGTAGATATAGTTTCTCGCCTTGGCCGCCTGGATGAGGCCCTTGCGGAACTTCGGATGCGCAATGTTGATCAGGTCCAGCACGCGCTCGCGAATGCTCTTGCCGTGCAGGTAGGCGATGCCGTACTCCGTGACGACGTAGTGCACGTCGCCGCGCGTGGTCACGACGCCCGCGCCTTCCGTCAGGTGCGGCACGATCCTGGACACCTGCCCATCCCGCGCCGTCGAGGGCATGGCGATGATGGCCTTGCCCCCCCGGCTCCGGGCCGCCCCGCGATTGAAGTCCACCTGGCCACCGATACCGCTGTAGAACTTGTAGCCCAGCGAGTCGGCACAAACCTGCCCGGTGAGGTCGATCTCCAGACCCACGTTGATCGCCACCATCCGGTCGTGCTGACTGACGATATTGACGTCGTTGACGTACTCGCTGGGGTAGAACTCGAAGAACGGATTGTTGTTGATGTAGTCGTACAGTTTCTTGGAGCCCATGCAGAAGCTGGCCACGACCTTGCCGCGGTTGAGCGATTTCTTGGCGCACGTGATGGCGCCGCAGTCGATCAGGTCGATGATCCAGTCGCTGAACATCTCGGTATGGATGCCGAGGTCCTTCTTATAGACCAGGTACTCGGCCAGGGCCTGCGGGATGCGGCCGATGCCGCACTCGATCGTGCTGCCGTCGTCCACGAGCCGGGCGACGTTCTGGCCGATCTGGCGGAGCGTCTCATCGGGCTTGGGGATCGGGATCTCGATGATTGGCTCGTCGCAGGGCACGAGCACGTCGATCGTGTTGACGTGCAGGAAGCTGTTGCCGTAGGTGCGCGGCATATGGCTGTTGACTTGGGCAATCACGTAGCGGGCGTTGGCGGCGGCCGCCTGCACGATATCCACGGAAACGCCCAGGCTGCACAAGCCGTTGACGTCCGGCGGCGTCACGGAGATCAGCGCCACATCGACGGGAATCCGGCCCGTCTCGAACTCCATCGGGATCTCGGACAAAAAGATCGGCGTGTAGTCCCCGATGCCCTTCTCCAGCGCCTCCCGCACGTTCTCCGAGATGAAGAAGCTGTTCATCTTGAACTTCTCGCGGAATTTCTCCTGCACGTAGGGCGCCCGGCCCATGGTCAGCAGGTGCACGATATGGGCGTCGTAGATGTGGTCGGAATGCTCCACCAGCGCATCGACGAGATGTTGGGGCTCGGCGCAGCCGGTGCCAATAAAAATGCTGTGGCCCGACTTGATCAGCTTCATCGCCGCCGTGGCCGTTTTGACCTTATCCTTGTACTTGGCTTTCCAATCGAATTCCGCCATTCTCTTCTTCTCTCAGTGCTCAAGTAAGCGTCATCAAATTGCGGATTGCGGATTGCCGATTGCGGACTTCAGCCGCGGCGTCAATCCGCAATCCACAATCCGAAATCCGCCATCGTCCAACGGAGCCGTCTATTTCTTCTCCAGGCTGATGCGCGCGTCCACGGCGATCGCGGTCGTGCCGGGGGCGCCGACAACATACGGGTTGATGTCCATCTCCTTGATCTCGGGGAATTCGGTGACCAACTGCGACACGCGCTGCAACCCCTCGGCGATGGCCTCGATGTCCACGCCTTCCTGGCCCCGCACTCCCTTCAAGATGTGATACGTCTTGGTGTTCAGCAGCATCTGCTTGGCCTCCTCGGCGGTCAGCGGGGCCAGGTAGAACGCCACGTCCTTGAGGACCTCCACCATGATGCCGCCCATGCCGAACATCATCAGCGGGCCGAAGTGCGGGTCGCGGTGCATGCCGATGATGACTTCCTTGCCGCTGCTGCGGACCATCTCCTGCACCAGCACGCCGAGGATGTTGGCATCGGGCTTTTTCTTGGGGATTCGGTACATCATCAGATCGAAGGCATCCTTCACCTCCTGCTCGCTCTTCAAGCCCACTTTGACGCCGCCGACGTCGGACTTGTGCAGAATATCCGGCGACCAGATCTTCAACACGATCGGGAAACCAAGCTGTTGCGCAATATTGCCCGCCTGCTCGGCCGTCGTGGCGATTGAGCCTCGGGGCGTGGCGAACCCGTAAGCCTCAATAATCTCCTTGGCCTCCGCCTCGCCGATGTCGAGCAAGCCCTGGCGCAGGTGCCTCTCCAGGATGCTTTCGACCTTGCGGCGGTTGACCGAAAACAGCCGGACGACCCGCCGGGGCCGGGTCCGCCAGCGAATATGGTCCACCATCACCCGCAGTGTCGCCACGGCACTTTCCGGCGAGTCGTATTGAGGGATACTGCCCCGTCGCAAGATCTCCACACCTGCCGCTACCTTGGAGGCGCCGAGGAAGCAGGCCAGCACGGGCTTGCCCTTCTTCTTTTGCTCAATGACCTTGACCACCGCCTCGGCGGTCTCCTTCGCCTGCGTCATCGCCTGAGGCGTCAACAGCACAACCACGCTGTTGACGTTCGGATCGTCCAGCACGACGTCCAGGGCGAATTCATAGCGGTCGGCCAGGGCGTCGCCCAGCACGTCCACGGGGTTGTGGACGTTGGCCGCCGCCGGCAGCTTCTCAGCCAGTTTCTTCATCGTCTCTTCCGAGAGCTTGGCGAAGGTCAGGCCCCGCTCTTCGATCGCGTCGGCCGCCATGATGCCGGGACCGCCGGCGTTCGTCAGCACGGCCACGTTCGCCCCTTCCGGCAAAGGCTGGTTGGCAAACGCCTGCGCGAAATCGAACTGCTCCTTGATCGAGTCGCAACGAATGACGCCGGCTCGCTTGAACGCCGATTCGTAGGCCACGTCCCCCCCGGCCAGACTTCCCGTATGCGACGAAGCGGCCTTGGCCCCCGCCGCCGTACTGCCCGATTTCATCAGCAGGATGGGCTTGGTATAGGAGATTTCCTCCGCCTCCCGCACGAAACCGTCGCCATCGGCGATATTCTCGAGATACCCGGCGATCACCTTCGTATCTTTCTGCACGCCGAAGGCACGGATGATGTCCAACTCGTCCACATCAGCCTTGTTCCCGATGCTGACCAAGCTGCTAAAGCCCATGCCATTGGCATTGGCCAAGTCCAGAATGGCCGCCAGCAGAGCGCCCGATTGCGAGATGTACCCAATGGAACCCGGCACAGGCAAATCGCCCCCGAAGCTGGCGTTGAGCTTGTGAGCCGGAGCGATCACGCCCAGGCAATTGGGTCCGATAAATCGAATCCCCGCCCGCCGGGCGATCTGCACGACCTGCTCTTCCAGCTTCTTGCCTTCCGGCCCGACCTCCTTGAAGCCCGCCGTGATGACGATGGCCGACTTGACCCGCACCTTCGCACATTCCTCCATAACGGAGGGCACGTACTGCGCGGGCACGATGATAATCACCAGATCCGGCGTCTCACCGATCGACGCCAGGTCCGGGTAGCATTTCAGCCCCTCAATCTCGTCGGTCTTGTTGTTGACCGGGAAAATCTTCCCCTCGTAGCCGCCCGCGACCAGGTTGGTTAGGATCTCGTATCCGACCTTGCCCTTCTGCCGGGAGGCCCCGATAATGGCCACCGACTTCGGGTTGAAAAAACTCTGTAGACTCATGCCGTCTTGTATCCTTCAAACCCACTCGATTTCACTCAAGCCTGCCCTGAACGAATAGACCCCAAACGCCAGCCGTTGCGTGGGGGAGCCCAAGCCGAACGTGACGTGCCTGAAACTCCAACTCAAGACCCCCCCCCCTTGGCCCTGTTCTTCGCAGGTACTTCACAAGGGTCGCTCTGCTACGCCGCTGATTTTATGGACTGCCTCGCCCGACTGCAAGGGTTTTCCAGGACAAGATAGTGTTAGGAGAGGAGAGATAGCCGGGAGGATTGGGTTTGTTCTTCCGAACCTCTCTTGGGGTCGATTCCCCATGAGTCTCTTTCCTCCAAGCACTTACGGCTCCGGGCGGCTCACGCAAATTGGCTTTGTTTTGCATCGTCGGGCTGGCGGGCCCCCGTCTACGCCGGCGTCAACCCGGAGCCGTCGGCTTACCGAGGGCGCACGACCGCTCTTGCGCGGGCGGCTTGGGCCGTCGGACCTGTCGATTCCTCTGCTTACAGGTTGGCAGCACCCCAATTCCTGCCTTCGCAGGAATGACTGTCACCCCTGTGCAGGCAGGGGTTGTCACCCTGGACCCCGATCCGGGGCACCGGCCCCAGGCCTTCCGCTGGGAAAATTGGGTTTGTTTTTCCGAACCCCTCTGGGCGGTCAATGCCTCCCAACTCTTTTTCTCCCAAGCACTTAATGCTCAGGGCCGCCCCGCCGAAATTGGCTTTGTTTCGCATCTCGGCCTCCTCAGAGCCGCGATGCCATCGTGACGCGTCGGTACGGGAATTGGCTTTGTTTTGCATCCTCGGCCTGTCTGGGCCTCCCAGGTGCATCTGCTACCAAGGCGCATCATCTTGACCAGAGGGATCATGTCTCGCGCAGAGACGCCGGGACGCGGAGATGAGAAGATAGGAAAGTGAGGAGGTAGGAGGGTACGAACCGCTGCTCCCACCTTCTTCCCCTCATGCCCTGCGCCTCCGCGTCTCCGCGCAATTCTGTTTTGGTTGCGGCCGAAGACCGCGCCAAGTACGCCGGCGGCAGGCAAAAGCCGGCGTCTTACCGAGCACGACCCGCCTGACCCCATCCGCTATTTACTTTTCAATTGTGACGACAGTTCAATAGTTCATTGTCTATCATACATACGTCGGGATGGGCTGTCAAGTGCCCTCTCGACACAATAGCAGATGAAGGCTATGACCAATCGTAATGAGGTTGGGTGGGCTTGGCCTGGAGCATCTACAGCGGCCGGTACGACGACGAGATCGAAGCGGCCCGCGCCAGCGACCAGAAGAACGTCGAGATCAACGGCGAATACGCCTATCTGAACTTCCCCGCCGACTGGCCCAAGGAAAGGATCAAGGAAGTCTACGAAAAGGCCCAAGCCGAGAGGCTTCACCACGGAGGCACGGAGGGCACTGAGACAGGAGAACAATGATTCGAGCGAGCCCCGGCGTGGCATCGGCGAGAGCCGGTAGAGTGTGCTCCGCACACCGTCTTTCCCCTTTTGCGCCTTCTTTCGTTTCTTTCGGCCGTGGATCGGTTCTTTCACAAGATTGTCATTCCTGCGCAGGAATGTCATCCCCGAGAGGCACTCCCACGGACCAGCAACAGGACGCGGGAATCCAGATCTCTTCGCCACAGAGGACACCGAGGGCACAGAGAATGGAAGACAGAGTACGGAAGACAGCGGATGGGTCCCCCCTCTTGCTGGCAACTGACTACCGACTACAGACTACCGACAACCGCTTTCATCTCTTGACAACCCCGCCTCCATCCTCCATAATCGGTCCTGCTTTGGTGGCTCCACAACCGCCCCACGAGGAACGAGAGGCGATTGGGAGACTTATTGGGAGTTTTGAATTGCGAGCAGATGTATTGGACACCTTCATTCAGTTCATCCTGGATCTGTGCCATCCTGCGGTGGAGGATTCTGCGGTGAGGGACAATAGAAACATGCGACTGTCTTTTTTGCGTTTCAAGACGTGAGTCTCTGTGCAAGAAACACGCTGGCCTGAAGGGGATAATTCCATGTTCACTGAATCCGAATTTGAGGCGATTCTCAAGCGATCAGAGGGACCTTCTCTGGATTTCAAGGCGGGGGGTTACGACTTTTCGATCGCGGCTACTCGGAACGAGTTCATCAAGGACGTCATCAGCATGGCAAACACCCCGCGCAATGGTCCTGCCTACATTGTCCTCGGGATCAAGTGGACGGCCGGACAGGGCTGTGAACTGACCGGCCTCTCAGAACAACATGACGATTTCTTTTTCCAAGACAAGCTTGGGAAAGATCGCATTTCACCACTTCCATCGATACTCTACCATCCGCTCTTGTACCAAGAGAAGAACGTCGGGGTGATTGAGATGTCAGTGAACAAGCGAGGGCCCTTCTTGCCACTCAAGAGTTATGACGATTTCCTGAGGGAAGGCCAGATCTACGTTCGCCGTGGAACAGAGAACGTAGCGGCCAACAACGCGGAACTCCGTGAAGTGATCTCTTGGTTTAAGGAGGATTGCACAATGACCACTGCTTCTGACCAATCCGACGCATGGAGGCGGTTCATAGAGCTCACCCACGGCTTTGAGGCAGGGCGCCGCTTTGTGCTTCTCGTAGATTGCGTGGAGGCGCCAACCGTGGAGGCTCTCCGAGGTTGGGGACTGGTGCCATGGTGCGCCGTTTTTGATTTTGACCCCAACAGCGATGAGTCGGGGTTCCTCAAAGCGGTCGATGCAACCATCAGCACTCGTCGTACGGTGGTGCGCACGGTGAAAGGGGATCGACAGGCCATCTACCCCGGTGCTGGCACCCTATGGTTTTTTACACGAGGGCTCTGGGGCCGGAGTGATACTCTGGAGACTGCTTTGCACAAAGCTTGGGTCAGGGAATATGGGCGCGAGATCGACCAACAGCTTGAGGCACTCGTCCGCGCTGTGTCTCCTGCACCAATCACCGCCGTGGTCCTATGGAACCATCCAGGGCTTTCGCGACACCTCGGTTCAGTATTGGAGAGCTTCATCAAGACATGCGGCGACATTGGCGAAGCGGTCGCCGTGACACCGGATAGGTCGCTCGTCGAAGAGCTCTGTTCACAGTATGACGTTGAGGTTGTCGAGGCGAGCATCACCAGCATCTCTGCGGGTTTGGAGGACTTCTTTGATTCGATTGCCTCTGGGCCAGCCGGCCGGTGCGCCATTCCGACAGCCTCAGGTGCGGCCAGGAACATTGAGGCGAAAGACAGACTCTGGTTAGAGGAAGAGCTTGAGATTGTTCATCTAGATTCGGGACTTGACGGGCCAGACACGGCGGATCAATTCAGGAAGGGCGCCACCCCATCATGGAGGGACCTAAACCTAAGTCACGACTGCTCGCGTGAGATCACTGATAAAATCCGTCGCAGGATTGAGGAGGCCGTAGAGAAGCGGCGGACAGAACGCATCAATCTGTACCATACCCCCGGTGCCGGAGGCACTACTGTGGCGCGGAGGGCTCTCTGGGACTTGCACAGACGATATCCGTGCGCGGTCCTAAGACGAGCGGAGCCGGGCGGGGGTACGTCTGAAAGACTCGCGAAGCTTACAGCGCTTGCAGAACAGGGTCTCGTACTCCTCATCGACGGCAGCGAACACTCTGAACGGGAGATCAATGATCTCTATGAATTCGTCGCGAGCCAGCAGACACCTGTGGTGATGGTTCAGGTCTTGCGGAGGTTTTCGCAGCAACCTTCATCTCGCTGGGAGTTTTGGCTTCCTGCGGAACTCACGATTGCTGAGGCAGACCGCTTCTTCGTTGCCTATTCCGCTGCGGCACCAGGACGGACAGAAGCCCTGAAGAAGCTGCAAGCAGGGGACCCCCGGCAAAGGACGGCATTCTACTTTGGACTTCATGCCTTCGGTCGCGATTTCCGCGGATTGCCCACCTTCGTGGGGGCTCACATGGGCGAGCTTTCCGATGTGCAGAAGCGAATGATCTGTTTTCTGGCCATTGCCCATCACTATGGTCAACAGGCCCTTCCGGCGCAATCGTTTGCAGGTCTGTTCAGCCTACCAGTGGGCCGCAAGATCGATTTGACCAAGGCTTTGCCATCCAACGCGTTCGACTTGATCATGGAGGCGGAACCCGGGCTTTGGCGGACCTCGCACGACCTCATCGCTGATGAAATTATGAAGCAGTTGCTCAGTCCCCAGTACAAGGATCGTGATCGTCTCTGGCGCCAGCAGTTGTCCGAGTGGGCAATCGCGTTTGCTCACTTCACGCGGGGTCGGTCACAGATTCTCGCGGAACAGATGATCGAGCTATCTCGACGCGTGTTTGTTTATAGAGACAATGTGGAACTCCTCGGGACTGAACGATCTGCGCAGCGCCAATTCTCACAGATCATAGAGGACATCCCGTCATCGCACGGACAGTTGGAGGTCTTCCGAACGCTTACCCAGGTCTTCCCGGAAGAAGCGCACTTTCAGGCGCATTTGGGCCGATTCTGTGGGCTGATCGACCGCTTCGAAGAGGGACTTGCAGCCATCGACCATGCAATAATGCTCCAACCACGCGACCCCTTGCTCCATCATATGCGGGGTATGATCCTTCGATACCAAGTGAACGACCTGATCGATAGAAAGCAGCAGTTGGAACAGGTGGTGCAGTTGACGCGAGAGGCGTGTCAGTCCTTCGAAGGCTCGCGGCAGATTGATCCTGGCAACGAGCATGGATATGTCAGCGAAGTCCAGTTGCTGCTCCATGTCCTAGACTATGCTGGACGGGGCCATCAAAATGTTCTTGTGTATCTATTTGCTCCGAACGCAGACATATACTTGCGAGAGAGCATAGATCGCGTTGAGACACTGCTCGATCAACTCCGAAACGTACGTGCAGGGGAGCAGCCGAGTATCTACGAAATCAGGTGTCGTGCTGAGTTGGATGGCCTGTACGGGGACGATTCGGCTGCCCTGCGGGGCTGGGACAATCTTCTGGGAAGGAAGGACGCGGTGAAGCCGCCGATCCGAAGGCAGATCGTCTGGACACTGCTTAAGCGCCGGAAAGGCGATTGGGCATTCCTGGAAAGCAAGGAGATACGAAGATGTGTGGACTTGTTGGAGGGCAATCTTGCCGAAGATCCCAACGATGCGACAAGTCTCCGTCTCTGGATACGCGCAGTAAGGCACTCCTCGACCCCGCCAAGTCTTGACAGACTCATCGAACGAGTGAGCTACTGGAAGGCGAACACAAATAGCCTTAATGCAGCCTATTACCTTTACGTTTTTCACACTCTCCTGGCTATAGAAGGTTCGGCTCTATCGAGAGGTGATGCAGATCACGCATTGGAGGACTGCCGGAACTTGTCTCGCGTCAGGCGAAATCGTCATCGCAGTTTCGAATGGCTTGGGCAAGGCGATGGGGTGCAGCAGCTCACACATGAATCTGAACTCGGCGAGTGGGAACTGGGATTCTGGAAAAACACGACCCGCCTCACCCGACTGGAAGGACGTATCGCGTCCATTGACGCCCCTCAGAGGGGAACTATCGAATTGCGTAATGGTCAAGAGGCATTTTTTGTCCCCGTTGTGGCCGGTTTTCATCAAGCACGTGACGAGAACTGTAGCGTCGAGTTCTTCCTTGGCTTCAGCTACGACGGACTGCGTGCCTGGCAGGTGACGGCACGCACCTGAAACTCGCGAAAGAGGCCGGTGTGCGGAGCACAGCCTGCCGGCGGTCGGTGAGGACGGGCCAGAAGGCCAGTAGCTGGTGGCCGGCTGCAAGTAGTTGTCCTCAGTCCTCTGCCCTCCGTCATCCGTTCCCTATCCTCCGACCTCCGGCGTTCGCGTGGTTCGCGTATTTCGCGGTTACAGTGAGGCAGTTGTCGGTAGCCGGTAGTCAGTTGCCGGTTGTTAGTTGATGGAAGACCGTCGAAGACAGGTTCAAAGGATCATCCGCAGAAGGCACACATTTTCACAGATTTAAAGAGCAGGAATCGGCGTTAATCGAGAATTCCGGGGGTCACACCTACACATTTCACATTCTTATGCGGCGTGACAAAGCGGTGGGCGGAGCCCACCCTACCGGCTCTCGCCGAAGCTGTGTTTTGGCGCGCTATTCTCCGGGACGGCGCAGCCAAGCCCCGAACCAAGTTTCGACTGTGTGATCTGCGTTCAGACGACGTCTTCGGTTTTTTCGTCCCAGCGGACGGTTCGCTTTTCGCGATAGGACGTATTGGCCATGTAGCAGGCGATGGCGGAGCGGAAGCCGATCTCGAAGGGACAGTTCGGCTCCTTTCGACTGCGCATGCAATCGAAGGAGTTCTGCATGTGCACTACCGTCGCATCGCCGCCGGCTATGATGTCCGCACTCTTTTTGGCGGGAAGACCCGCTGGCTCCGCGGGTTTTGTCCCTCGGGGCTTGTCCGCGCAGTGGGGGACCAGGACTCGATCAGCGAGACAACCGCCTCGTGCGGTGACGGGACTCTTGCACAACCACGATAGCTCCTCGTTCCAGGGCCTCGCCCGAGTCCTTCAGCACCTTCCTCAACCGATCGATCACGTGCGGCGTGCACGTGTTGTGCAGGCGGAACAGGATGATGCTGACCCGGCGGTCGCCCGAGAGTGCGACGATCTCACCGAAATCGAGGTCAAAGGTCAGGATGATTCGTTCCTCCTGTGCCGCCTTCTCGAAGATCTCGCCATTCGGCAGTCGCTGGAGCCCTTGCTCACGAAGGTGAATCGTGTCGTGTCCCTCGGAACGGAGCCATGCCACAATCCTTTGGGCCACCCCCATGTCCGCAAGGAATCGCATTTCTCACCTCTACGCGCTGTATACTTCCTCTTGGGTTAGCCACGCGGCATATTCGAGGGCTTGCTGCACGTCCTCGGGTTCGAGGTCCGGATAGTCCGCCAGGATTTCGTCCGCGGTTGCCCCGTGGGCAATCTGGCCCACGATCACCGAGACCGGGATGCGCATGCCGCGGATACAGGCCCGCCCTCCCATGATTTGCGGGTCGAACGTAATCCGGTCTAACGTTTCCATATAGATACTCCTAAAGCTACAGACCCTATTCTACCATGAACGGCTGGCCAAGTTCAAATCTTGCTTGCTTATCGTACGAAGAGAAGGGGGGAGGGCCAGTCACGGAACTGCGGTTAGCGAAAGACAGCGGGCCGGGGCGGCGGCTGATCGGTGTAAGTCATTGAAGCCTAAAGGATTATGTCTCGCGCAGAGGTGCAGGGTCGTCGGGTTCAAGAGGTTGCTGCTATCCTGTAATCTCGGCGTCGCGGCGTCTTGGCGCGCGTCGGCTCTGCGGGTCGTTCGGCAGTCAGAATTCGCCGGTTTTGGGCATTGACAGGGGCGGGGAGGGGGGCTATACTCACACGCTTTATCTGCCCCAGCATCGCCGGCATCGAAGTTCAGCGTGATGCACTGGCGAAATTCTCAGGTGTGCCTGAGGTGTGCCTGAATCAACACGTGGCAGGCCCACCCGGTAGGGCGGGCGTTTGGGCTCGCCGGGAGCAGTCGTGCAGGCCCGACGCGCAGCGGCGCTCCGTGTCAAAGCGACCTACAGGGGGGCGGCTGGGCCACACGGAAATGACAGAATAGGAGACGGTTGGAATGGCTAAGAAAATGGTGTACTTTTTCGGAGGCGGCAAGGGCGAGGGAAACGCGGGGATGAAGAACCTACTGGGCGGCAAGGGCGCCAACTTGGCCGAGATGGCAAAGCTCGGCGTGCCCGTTCCTCCCGGTTTCACGATTACGACCGATGTCTGCGTATTCTTCATGATGAATAAGAGGAAGTACCCGCAGGGCCTCAAGGAAGAGCTCGCCAAGGCCGTGGCGAAGGTCGAGAAGGTGATGGGCAAGAAGTTTGGCGACTCAACGAGCCCACTGCTGGTGTCGGTGCGGTCGGGCGCCCGCAAGTCCATGCCGGGCATGATGGAAACGGTCCTGAACGTCGGCCTGACGAGCAAAACCATCCCGGGCATGATCGCACAGACCGGCGGCAACGAGCGGTTCGTCTACGATGCCTATCGGCGGCTCATCATGATGTACTCCGACGTGGTAATGGAGAAGGCGGCCGGGATCGAGCCGAAGGACGATATGGGCATCCGCCGGCAGCTCGAGCACATCATGGACCAGATGAAGAAGCAGAAGGGCGCTGCGCTGGATACCGACCTGACGGCCAAGGACCTCAAGTCGCTGTGCGACGCGTTCAAGGCCAAGGTCAAGGAAGTCCTAGGCAAGGAATTCCCGGATGACGCGGACAAGCAGCTCTGGGGCGGCATCGAGGCCGTGTTCGCCTCGTGGAACGGCAAGCGGGCGATCTCCTATCGGCGGATCGAAGGCATCCCCGATGAGTGGGGCACGGCGGTGAACGTGCAGTCGATGGTCTTCGGCAACATGGGCACGGATTCCGCCACCGGCGTGGCCTTCTCCCGCAACCCGGCCACCGGCGAGAACAAGTTTTATGGCGAATGGCTGGTCAACGCCCAGGGCGAGGACGTGGTGGCGTGCATCCGCAAGCCGAACCCGCTCAACGAGGCCACCAAGGGCGACCAGAACAAGCATCTGCCGTCTCTGGAAAAGGCCATGTCCAAGGTCTACAAGGAACTGGACGCCATCCAGAAGAAGCTCGAAAAGCACTATCACGACATGCAGGACATCGAGTTTACGATCGAGAAGGGCCGGCTCTGGATGCTGCAATGCCGCGTGGGCAAACGTGCAGGGCACGCTGCTGCGAAGATGGCCGTCGATATGCTCCATGAGAAGCTGATAGACGCCAAGACAGCAATCATGCGCGTTTCGCCCGAGCAGTTGAACGAGTTGCTGCTTCCGATACTTGATCCTTCAGCCGAAATGAGCAGCAAACCTATCGTGAAGGGGTTGCCGGCAGGACCAGGTGGCGCCGCCGGCCAAGTTGTCTTCACGGCTGCCGATGCGGTCAACGCGTCAAGGGCAGGCAAAAAGGTAGTGTTGGTTCGCGAGGAGACGAACCCGGAAGATGTCGAGGGGATGCGAGCAGCCCAAGCAGTTCTGACGGCTCGCGGCGGCATGACCAGCCACGCGGCGCTCGTCGCCCGCGGCTGGGGAAAGTGCTGCATCGTGGGTGCAGGTGCGATTCACGTCGATCTCGGCTCGCGGTCGTTCAAAGTTGGTGACAAGACGTTCAAGGAGGGCGATTGGATCTCCCTCAACGGCACCAAGGGCCATGTGTATGCGGGTCAGATGCCGACCATACCCGCAAAACCGCTGGAGAATCCGTGCTTCGTGGAAATCATGAAATTGGCGGACAAGTTCCGTGCTTTGGGTGTTCGCACGAATGCCGAGACACCAGACGATGCAGCCAGAGCCCGGGCGTTCGGCGCCGAGGGCATCGGTCTGTTCCGCACCGAGCACATGTTCTACGGAAGGGGCAGCGATGAGCCGCTCTTTATCCTGCGCAAGATGATCATGTCCAAGAGCGAGGCGGAACGTAAGAAGGCGGTGGACGAGCTATTCCCGTACGTCAAGAGGGATATCAAGGGTACCATGGAGGTCATGGACGGTCTGCCGGTGGTCGTGCGGCTGCTCGATCCGCCGCTGCATGAGTTCGTGCCGGAGGGCGAGGAGAAGCGCCAGGCGCTGGCCAACTCGCTCGGCATCAACATGGAAGAGCTGAGCAAGCGGGCGGACGGTCTCCACGAGAGCAACCCGATGATGGGCCATCGCGGCGTGCGGCTGGGCGTGACCTACCCCGAAGTGACGGCCATGCAGGCGCGGGCGGTCTTCGAGTCGGCGGCCGAGCTGCTCAAAGCCGGCAAGAAGCCCTACCCCGAGATCATGATCCCGGTCGTCTGCGACGTCAACGAGATCAAGGACCAGCAGGAGATCATCACCCAAGTCTACAAAGAGACTCTGGCCAAGTTCGGCCTCAGGAAGATCGGTCACATGGTCGGCACGATGATCGAGATCCCGCGTGCGGCCCTGCTGTCCAACCAGATCGCCGAGGTTGCGGAGTTCTTCAGCTTCGGGACCAACGACCTGACGCAGATGACGTTCGGCTTCAGCCGGGACGACATCGGCGGCTTCGTGCCGGACTACATCAGCAAGAAGATCCTGCCCGGCGACCCGTTCCAGAGCATCGACCAGATCGGTGTCGGCGAGCTGATCAAGATCAGCATCGAGCGCGGCCGCAAGACCCGCAAGAACCTCGAAGTCGGCATCTGCGGCGAGCAGGGCGGCGAGCCCGCCAGCGTGGCCTTCTGCCACAAGGTCGGCATGGATTACGTCAGTTGTTCGCCGTTCCGCGTGCCCATCGCCCGGCTGGCGGCGGCCCAGGCGGCGGTCAGCAAGTAAAACGCCGTTGACAACGACGGCCGATTCGATAGAATAACGAGGTGCGCCGGACTTCCAACGGCGCACCTTGTTCTTTGCAGGTCGCTCCCAGCGGCCTGTTCGTGGTGAGAGTAGCTCAGTTTGGATAGAGCTTTGGATTGTGGTTCCAATGGTCGTGGGTTCGAATCCCATCTCTCACCCTTGCGAGTATGGATGCACCAGAGAGCCAATTGCGTTTCCGTTAACCACCGGCTCTGCCGGTGAGCATTCACAAGGCTCTGCCGTTTCGTGCGTGTTTTTGGGTAGGTAGTTCCCCTTGAGGAAGGCCCCGCCGGGCCCAGGAGAACTACCATGAAAGAACGGCAAAGTC
>JAPLMX010000143.1 GCA_026386805.1 Phycisphaerae bacterium
CAACCTCGGGGAGGTGGGGCAAGCGGTGGAGGATGGCATGGAGCGTGTGCAACAGAACGGACAACTCCTGTTCGGGTTCTTGGAGCACCCCGGTCTTTTTTTTGAGTGACTTGTCACTGTATTATGCGAAATTCAGTAGGTCGGACTCGACCTTTTCAATGGCCTCCTCGATCTTGGAGCCGACGCGGGGATCGCAATTACGCTCGCACTCCTTCAGGTTCTCCCAAGAAAGGTCAATCCACTTCCCCAGATCATTGTGCAGTCGATCCGTGATGAGAGTTGTGGAGGGTGCCAAGAGGCACATATCGTGAATGATCGCCAATTGAGCGTAACGACCAGCCAGAAGCAGGCTTTCTGGTATGACGGCTTCGGGCGGAAGACTGAGGATAGGATCGGCAAGGAAACCGGGATCATGCACACCCGGCCCGTGTTTCTGCTGCCATAACTTGCTTGTATTTCCCAGGATCTCCGCGACGGTGCGGAAGTGCTCTGCCACACCGCTCTGTTCAGTCCAGCCATCAACGATGATAGCGGCCTCCCACAGTCCGTAAGGTTTTGGAAATGCAACCGGGATGTTCTTCCCCTCAAGTAAATCGTCGATTTCCTCGGCGAGATTCGAGATGTCTATTGCGATACTACGAGCAGGAACCAGTAGGTTGCCTTCACAGGTGAAGCCGCGTGAAAGGTCCTTTTCGAGTTCGGTTCGCCATTTTTGGATAATGAGGATTCGTCCCGGTGTTTTTTTGTCTATGATCCGCCTGATGGGTGCGAAGCGCCCGTGGCTGTCCGCTGTCAGCCATTCCAACTGCCTGAGATATGCTGAGCATTCCCTTTGGATGTTTGTAAGGTCAGCGTTGATTGTTCGGCGCCGTACCCCCTTCGCAACTTCACGGATGAGTCTTGCATAGCCTTTGAGTAGAGCTTGTTCATTAGGAGTGAAGTCATCCATCAATTCACCCACCCATGCACAGAAAGAGCCAGGGCCATGCCGCTCGATCCAAGTGGGGCCAGTTGGCCTCCCCGGCGAGATTTGATGACGGTACCAGACCTGATTCCGACCGATTCATGGTGCCCTGATTATCTCGGAAACCGAACAGGATTGCAAGGTTTTGCGCTTGCTTTGCGGCCGGTGCAGGTCTATGATGAGACTACATGGATGGAGGTAGAAGGTATAGAGGCAAAGAAACGATCCCGTGTTCATTGGAGGGCAGAAAATGAGAGGGTTCGTCTATGCGGGCTGTGCGGGCGTAATACTTTTTACTTTGTTGGTGCCTGGCGCAGCAAACGTCTCACCGGGTAAAGTGAGTTCCTCCACCGGTTCAAAGCCAAGAATCATGGCCCAGACGGGCGTCCTAATAGAAACCTACGACGACGGGAAACTCACGCCGATCAAGCTAATAGCCGACTATCTGTTCGCACAGGATGAGCAGGGAGTGTGGCGAGGCTACTGGCGACACATCTGCATCACCCCATTCGACGCGGACAAAGATGTCTGTCTGAAAATAGAGATGTGGTCAACTGTAACCGGAGAGATCACGCACTTCCAACCATTCTCGAATGGGTGTTCGTTTGACCTTATAGTAAGCGACAATGCTCTCTTTGGCCGCCGTACCCTCCAAGTCATTGTGAAGGAGGAGGGAATCAAGAGGACCGTGCTTGCAAGTGGGTTATGGCATAGTGAGATCACGAAAACCGAGTTCAAGAAAGAATGGCGGTCAACTGACAAGCTGTATTTCGAGCTTCCTTACAACAGAGTCTTCTAAAGAGCTTCCAGCACGGGAGCTTCAGATTCCGGAACTGAAGGTGTCAGGCACATTCTCCGGGGGAATCCGCGTGAACCAGAGTCCGCATGGTCAAAAGCTCATCCGCGTTCGCGATTCCTACGCCGCTTCGGAGAGCCGGTTGTTCACCGCATGCCAGAACTTGGAGAGAGAGTCGTCTTTCCCGTCAGAGTAGCCTTCGAAGAATCCTGCTTCACTCAACTCCGGCGAATAGGAATACGGAGGATTCCTCTCGTTCGGTTTCACAAGCAACGGAAGAGGAATGCAAGAGTTCATCCGCTGATCATGTCATTGCGCGCGGAACGAGGCAATCTCCCGTCCCAAGGATTGAGGTTGCCACGTTACGGCGCTCCTCCTAAGAGACTGACTGCCCGGGTGCCATGCTTACGCTTGCCTACGCAAGCGTAGACATGGCACCCAGAGTCCGGCGCTTGGTTTCTTCCGGACACCAGCCGCGAAGCGTCGCAGCGACTCGCAATGACATGCCGGCGTAAGCCCCTGCCTTTCCCCGCCTTCGCGGGGGCAAGCGTGGCCCTGCGTAGTCAGGGCCAGGGGCAGGTGTGTCTGCGAAAAGGTATTCTTTCGGCTTCTTTCGGTGATACGCGTCAGTTTTTGGGCGCGGGCGGCACGCCGCCGGAGGAGGGAACCGTCAAGCTTTTGATGCAGACGCTCGCCTGCTCGCAGCCCTCCTGTGACGTGACGTCGATGAACAACTCGCCGTCGGCGCTCAGGTAGCCCTCGCCCGCGTTGGCCGTAGCCTGGGAGGAGTATCCCTCCACCGGCACCTCCAGCGGAACCGGCAGATCGGTGCCCGGCGTCGTGAACTGGACGACAACGGCGAACTCCTGACCCCGGCGCAGGGTCACGCGCGACGGTAGCGTGATGGTGTGGTAGCCGAAATAGCGTGCCGTGCCGGAGACCGAGGCGAGCGGATCGCTGAAAGCGGCCAACTCGTTCTCACGCTCGATCGTGCCACAGATGGTGATGGTATAGGCCGTATTCTCCGCGAGTGCGTAGAAGCCGACCGCGGCCAGAGCTTCGTCGGCCTCGGCCGTGAAGACGTTGGCGCCCCAGCACGTGGAGTCGCCCGCCCCCACCGAGGTGCCGGTGAAGCCCAGGGGGTCATACTGGTAGTTGCGCAGGTACGTGGACGTCGGCACGGCATCACAGTACGCCATGCCATACGGAACGTCGCTCTGATTCTCGTAGGAGACATAGAAGCAACCCTGGTCCCCGAAGGCCGTGCCCCAACTGCTCTTGACGAGCCACGCCCCTTTCTTCGGTGTTCCCGGGACCGTCTTGGAATCGTCCCAACCTATGACGCCGACCGCATGATTCGCCTCCGGGGTTCCCTCGTAGTGATACGCGTTGATAGCGGTATCATAGTAGGCGGCGTAGTCCTCGGGCCAGTACATCGGGGCAAAGAGAGCCCCGTAGTTCAGGATCGCGTTCTTGATATCGGCCCGCGAGTAGAACCGCAGGACGCTCGTCACGTACTTGCGCGTCGGCCCGCCTGGGGACGGACGATCATCCCAATCGTGAAAGGGGTCGTTGACTTCGGCGACCGGACCGGCCCAGCGGACCAGATACGCCACGGAGGTCAGCGAATCGCCTCCCGCGCACGGCGACAGATCAAAGCCGGAGTAGTTCTTGAGGTGATTCTCCGAGAAATCCCAGGTCTCCTTGGCATTCTTCAAGAGCCAGCTCTCCAGGGAGCTGTAGGTCGCAAAGGCAAAGCATGACCCACAGACGCCTTGATTCCTGGCCGGCGTCACCCATCCCAGGGTTCTCAGGTCATACTGGCTTGGCGCCGCCAGGCTCAGTGGGGCAGCCAACTTCTCACGCCGGAGGTAGGAATCGTCAAACGGCGAAGGGACGATGCCGGACGAGGCGCCTGTCGGCGCGAACACGCGGATCGCGCCGGCCTGTTGTCTGGCCCGCCAGGCGACGAAATCGGGATTCAACGGCGCGACCTGAAATTGGCTCCCGCCAGGCGATATCTCCGGCCCCGGAGACGCAAGTACCAGGGATTCAGCCACCGCCGAACCGGCCAGTAGGAGAATCGTGCAGAGAGACCGTATGAGCTTTGAAACCATGCCCTACCTCCATCATAACGCGGCACTGTTGCATCCAACTCACATACCGGCAGTCAATCATACCGGCATGGGACGAGCCTGTCAAGTGACCCGATTTTCCATGTTTCTGGATCCACAATGTTGCGATCCGGGATGGGGTCGCGTTCTTAGCGGATGACGCCGAGGTAGCGGCCCAGCCAGTAGGGCAGGAGGTAGATGTCGCCGCTGAATTCCTCGCGGCCGCCGTCACCGCCGTCGAGTTGGAAGGCGTTGCCGTTGTACTTGCTCATCGGTCGCTCATCGGGCGGCAGCACTTGTCTCGTGCTCTGATTGCGGAAATTGGGTGGGAGAAACTCCAAATCCTGGCGCGGGCTGTTGCGAATTGTCCAACTGACGGTATCGAGCGGGAATTCCTTGAGGCTCCCGATCGACTCCTCCAAGTCGAATTCCTCGGTCCCCGTGGCGGCGTAGAGGAAGTTCCAGAGCGGGTTCTTCTCCGGCCGCTCGATCTGCCAATGATCCCGAATGGCTTGGCGGTACTGCTCCCGCAGCTCGGGCGTGAAGGCGTAGCGGTAGAGGTTCCAGTAGCTCAGGAATGCCAGCTCGTCGTCGGAATGGTTCCACTCGCTGGTCAGGTCGATCCCGGGGACGTGATCCAAACCCTTGACCGGGACCAGGATGTTGTCCAGATAGCCGTGCTCGTTGAGCAGCTCGAACGCCTTGTGCCGGTAGAGGTCTTTGCCCGTGAAGTGGTAAGCCGTCTGGAGAAAGGCGATGATCTCGATCGAATTGAGCCGGCGGTCGCCCACTTGTTGCGGGAAGCGGTTGACGTACTCGGGGTGCCATCGTCCCCATTGTGTGGGCTTGCCGTCGTAGTCGATCAGATACCAATTATTGCGGACGATGTGATCCATGATGCCGTCGATCAGGGCGACGGCCCGCTGCCGCCACGCTCCGTCGGGCACGATCTCGGCGAAGATCGCGTAGACGAAGAAGTGGCCCACGATCTCGTCGCTGCTGGTGGTTCCCTTCCAGGCCCAGCTCCCATCCTCGGTCACGTGCCAGCGGGATTTGTCCGACACCTCGTAGCCGGCTCGTTCGAACGACCGGGCGGGAAAGCCTTTCATTGGCGTGATCTCGCTCAGACGCTCCATCGCCTCGAAGGACTCATAGCAATTTCGCAGGGCATCCTCCGACTTCGTCACCGCGTACCGGAACAGCTCGCCCGCGAGGTACATCGCCGTCCACAAGCCGTCGTTGTCCGAATCGATCAGCACGCCGGTCGCCAGATTGCCGGGTTCGTTCATCGCCAGGGTACTGCTGAAACCGTATCGGATGTGCCTCTGACGCGTGAGCCTGTCGAAGTGGCCGGCCTTTTCGGCGAGCGTCATGTCCCGAAAGTGGATGATGCTCAGCCCCGTCTCACAGAGAACAAGGACCGATCGCTGGGGCCCGGGCCAGATGTCCACGACCGCATCGTCCGCGAGCCATCGTTGGGAGGCGTAGGAATCGATGTGTCCATCCGGATGGAGGGCGAAGGCCCCCGCAGGAGTCCCCACCCAGAGGTTCTCGCCCATCGCCGACAGGCAGCGGATCGCAGTGCAGGGCAGTCGCGTCACGATATCCGACTGCGGCTCGAACGAATTGGGGTCCAGCCGAAGCAAGCCATTGGATGTGCCGACGAAGAGCGTGCGGCCGTCGCTGGAAAACGCGAGGCAAGTGAGGTCCTTGTGTGTAAAGATCGGTTGGGCGGCCTTCTCCGGCCCCAAGCGCCAAAGCCGGTCATCCGCCAGGAGCAGGTATTGCTTCCTTTTTGCATCGAAGACAGCCTGCTTGAACCCGGCCGCATCGATTCGCCAATCCTGGACCGGTTCGCCTCTACGAAAGCGGACGGCCCGGCCGCTTCCGACAACCATGACCTCGTCGTCCTCTCCCGCCGCCAGCCACCTCGCCCCAGACCCATGATGGTCCCAGAGAAGTCGCCCCGCCCAGGCGTTGCTCAGGACCCGGTCGTCCGTCAGGTAGGTGAACTCGCCCCGGACGACCTGGATGTCCGTGATGTTCGCGTCGGCCAGAGGGCGATGCCGGCGGTCCGGTCTGAGAATACCTGCGTCGAGCAGGAAAAGGCCCTTATTGGAGAGGACGGCGACATGGCCGTCGCGGTCCGTGCGCACCTTCAACAGTTTTACGTCGCCCGTGTGCGGGGCGAGTGGGATCTTCTCGGCGTAGTCCTGCACGAAGGGCCGGTCGATGTGAACCGGCGTTGTTTCTCTCGCGGAAACAGCCACGGCCAGAATCAGCGTGATGCCAAGGACCGTCGCTTTCATTCTCATGCCGTGCCTTGGAGGAGACCCGCGGATGTGGAGCCGGACTTGGGCAAAAGGGCAGCAAAAAACACAGGCCCACATCGTCAATGACGCCATGTGGGCCTGTGCACCCATCCATACTCTTGATCGTTAGACCATCTCTTTGAGGTTCTTCAACGCCCGAATCTTCACGACGTTCCGCGCCGGCTTGGCTTTGAACATGACTTCTTCGCCGGTGAAGCGGTTGATCCCCTTGTGAGCCTTGGAGGCGGGCTTGCGCACGACGACCAGCTTCATCAGGCCGGGGACCGTGTAGGTGCCGGGACCGCTGCGGCCGAGGCTCTTCTGGATCTGGCCGGTCATCCCCTCGAACACCGAGCTTACCTGCTTCTTCGACAGCCCCGTCGCATCGGCAATTCCCGATACGATTTCACTTTTGGTCATGGGCTTGTCTGCCTTTTTCTGTGCCATAATGGGTGGCCTCCTTGCATTGATTAAAGACCAAAAACGGTTCGACTACGCTACGAAAATCGCCAAATCAACACGGCAACTCTGAGTATCCATACGGCCTTTTGCGGCATCTGTCAAGAGAGAAACGGCCTGAAATAGAGTCGAAGAGCTACTTTTTGAGGGCTTTTTTGCGAATTTGAGCCAAGATGTCGCGAGGAGGGCGGAACGGTGGAGCGCCGGGACGGCGGATCGCAACGGCCTGCGAGCCGGATTGCGACGCTTGATTTGGGGCCTCACGCGACCTCCCAAAGAGCTTGTAGTGACTGCGGGCGGGCCCTATGATGGGCTACTGCCTGGGCGAACTGCGGCGCTTGCCCGAGGTCCCGCTAATGCTGAAACAGGAGAGATGCGATGGAACATACGCGATTTTCCGTGGGCATTCTGATAATTGGGGCTGCTGCCTGCGTCACGATGCAAGCCGTCATGGCTCCCCTGGCCCGCACGGCGGACTTGAACGCTGGGCAAGTGCCGGATCGAGTCACGTTTCGCACTCGCGTGTCGATCCAGAATGGGCGGTGGTTTCTCAATGGCGAGCCCACGTATCGAGCCACGAGGACCGAGGGGCTGCTGATGAACGTGCGGACGGTCAACGCCGTCTTCGAAGACCGCCGTCGTCCCGATTTCGACCCGGAGACCAACACGGACGAATTCATCGCGCAGGTTGCCGACTACGCAGCGCATGGCGTTCGTGCGTTCACGATCTGCTTGCAAGGCGGCTCGTGCGGATACGAGGTCGCCCTGAATTCCGCATTCCGGCCGGACGGATCATTGCAGGATTCCTACCTGCGCCGCCTCCGGCGGGTCATCGAGGTGTGCGACCACCGCGGGACAGTCGTGATCCTCGGCTGCTATTACCAGCGCCAGGACCAGGTGCTCCAGGATGATACCGCCGTCCGGGCCGGCGTCGTGAACGTGGCGAAATGGATCGAGGATAGCGGCTTTGCCAACGTGGTTCTGGAAATTGCGAACGAATTCGGGCACAGCGGCTTCGACCATCCGTTGCTCAAGACGCCCGAAGGTATCGCGGAGCTGATCAGCCTGGCCAAGCGGGCTTCGCCTGCGCTGCTGGTGTCCGCCAGCAGTCTGGGGCATGGACGCTTGGCCGACGAAGTCGCCCGGGCGAGCGACTTCTTGCTGATTCACTTCAACTCCACGCCGGTCAAAGACATTCCCGCGTGCCTCGACGCCCTGAAGAAGTACGGCAAGCCGATCGTCTGCAACGAGGACGACAAGCCCGGTGAGGAGGGCGTGAAAGCCGCCGAAGCCTGTGTGGCCAACGGGGCGTCGTGGGGCTTGATGCTGGTGGACCTCAACCAGCACTATCCATTCACGTTCCGGGGAGCGGCGGATGACCCGGCGGTCTACGCGGCGATCCAACGAATGACTTCAACCGGCGTCACTACGAACCACTACTTTCCGCCGCCGGAATCGCAAGGCGGCTGGCGCAAGCTCGACACCGCGCAGGATATTCGCCAGATGGCCGGCATGGACCCGGCGAAGCTGGACGAGCTGAGAGAGTGGCTGCGGCAAAGCGACAAGCGGAGCTTCGCGGCGGTCGTGATTCGCCGGGGTTACATCGTGCTCGAAGTCGAGCGCGGCAACAGCGCCAAGACCGATTCCCGGCGCGTCGCCTCGGTTTCGAAGGCCGTCTGTGCGACGGTGCTGGCGATTGCCTCCGACCAGAGCCGCCAGGGGCTGACGCCCAAGAAGATGAGCTTCGACGACCCGGCGTTCCAATTCATTCCCTGGGCCTGGCCGCTGAGCGACCCGCGCAAGGCACAAATCACGGTCAAGCAACTGCTCAACCACACCTCCGGCCTATGCCCCGAGGCGACGGGCGCACCCAATGACGGCGCCTGGGAGTACGTGCTCGGTCTCAGCGGCGACCCGCGCACGGCCAAGTTGGCCTTCGATCCCGGCACCGCCTGCGGCTACTCGACGCACGCGCTCGACCACGCGGCGCTGGTCTGCGAGACCGTCACCGGCAAGCCCTACGACCAGTTTGCCGTTGCGGCGCTCTTTAAGCCGCTCGGGATCGAGCACGGGTGGTTCCAGTACTTCGACGGCGGCGAGGGGATCGGCCGGCACCCAACGCACGGACTGGGCATGCCGGCGCGCGACCTGGCCCGCATCGCCTACTGCATGTTGTCCGGCGGGCGGTGGGGCGACCGGCAAGTGGTCCCGACATGGTTCGTAGAGGAGACCGCGGTCCCCACGCACAACGTCCGAAGTCCGGAGATGCGCTGGAAGCTCAACCCGCAGATCTTCTCGCACGGCTGGGAGCTGCCCGCGCGTTTGACCGGCGCAGGCGGCCGCAGCGGCGAAGGCATCCCGGCCGACGCCCGCGACAAGCCCGGCTCGGGCGGCCAGCTCATGGCCTTCGTGCCGAGCCTCGATTTGGTTATCACACGCCAGACCGGCAGCAGTGGCGAATGGGCCTTCGAGGAGCGCCCCCGCTTGTCATCCTGAACGGAGCGTAGCGGAGGGAAGGATCTGGCCTGCGAGCGAGAGAAACCTCCGATTCGGTGGCCAGATCCTTCGGCTTCGCCTCAGGATGACAAAATCCGTACCGCGCACGAATTTTTCTGAATCCGTATGACATATGGCGCTCGTAATGTCATTGCGAGGAGCGCAACGACGAAGCAATCTCCAGCGTACGGTCTCAAGACTTGCGAAATGTGCTATTGGCCTGAGCACGTAGGTGCGTGGGCCCCTGATTGTACTTGCTTGATTTGTTCCCTCGTTGAGTTCTTCTTGTTGACGCGCCTTGTACCTGCTGTATGCTGTATTACTACAATAATACAGCTCTCGCAGAGCGAAGAAACAGGATAGGATGCTCTTACAGATCGACCATCACAGTGGCCAGCCGATCTACCGGCAGGTGATCGACCAGATTCGCCGGCAGGTCGTGGCGGGGCAGTTGCGCGAAGGCGAGCAGCTCCCTTCCGTGCGGGACCTCGCCGCACAATTGCGGGTCAACCCGATGACCATCAGCAAGGCGTACAGCCTGCTGGAGATGGAGGGCCTACTCGAACGGCGGCGGGGAGTAGGCCTTTTTGTTGTTGCCCTGCGAAAGGACCAAGCGGGCCAAAGCAAGGCGGACATGCTGGAGGAGGCTCTGACCAAAGCCGTGGTCACGGCCATCCAGCTCGAAATACCGGAAAATCAGGCCAGGGACATGCTGGCCAAGCTCTACCGAAAGTACAGTTCGAAAATGCGGAGACGAGACCATGAATGATGCCAGTTGTATCGTGGAAGTGAGCAGCACGTCGAAGTGGTTCGGCCACACGAAGGCCCTCGACAAGGTCAACCTCGCGATCCCCGCCGGCCGGATCATCGGTCTGCTCGGGGCCAACGGCGCCGGCAAGAGCACGCTGCTGCGGACGATCATCGGCCTGTATTTGCCCGACCACGGGCGGGTCGTGACTTTCGGCACGGTCGCCCGTGACCTTGGCCCGAAAGAGCTGGCCCGGATCGGCTACATCCACCAGGAGGGCGAGCTGCTCAACTGGAGGACGGTCGGCCAGCTCATCCGTTACGTCAGCGCGTACTACCCGAACTGGAACGATGGTTTAGAGCAGCGGTACGTCGCCGATTTCGAGATCAACACGGACGCTCGCGTCGGCTCGCTCTCGCCCGGCGAGCGGCAGAAGGTGGCGATCCTGATTGCCATCGGCTTCGAGCCGGAATTGCTCGTTCGTCGGCATTTGGTCGTAATACTCGCCGCGCGGGCCGATGTACCAGCCGTGGTGCCGGGTCAGTTGCACGGAGGTCTTGGAGCCATTCGAGTTCGTGATCCAGACGGTCACCGTGCTGTCCAGGGCCACCGGCGGGGCCGGCTCGACCACGACCGGCACCGGCGGCCGCACGCTCACGACCGGCGGCGGTCCAATCCGGACGAACCGATGCCGCCACGGCGGGCCGTATTCCCTATGTTCTCTATAAGCTGGAGCGCGGTCACCGTGCCGCTCCGGGGCCGATGGCCCGCTCCAGACGCCTATGCCCGCGTTCGGTGTGACAATCGTGCCGCCGAAGCCCGAGACGGCGATGGAGCTGGACTGGGCGGTCTTCAACGGTCAGCAGCTCACCGCCTGGACGCACTGGAACCTGGATGCCTCCGGGCACCTGGAGAGCTGGCAGCTCAATCCGGTGAACGGCTGGCAGCCCGCTCGGGCGGACGTCATCCCCGCCCCCGGTGCGGCTCTTCTTGCTGGCATCGGTGTGAGCCTCTGCGGCTGGCTTCGCAGACGCAAGACACTGTAGGAGCATTGGCGACTTAACACTCATAAGGGCGGTGGGCCGTGCTCGCAGCCCTTTTTGTATTACACTCGTCTCGCAACGGCAAAGAGCAAATCCACGCTGATCGGCGGATCACCACGCTCTGCTCGCAATGACGTGATCGGCGGATTAGGGAGAAGGTGCGCACGGCACACCGCGGGCCGCGGTTAGGCGTTCGAGGGGGCGGCGTGGCACATGGTGGCCAGCACCGCTTCTTCGGCGGGTTTGAGGGACAGGGGCACCTCGAATTGCAGGCCGACGCGGCGGGTGCCGCTGGAAACCGGCGTGAGCCAACGGACCAGGCCGGTCCGCGTAACGCCGACCGTAGCCTGGGAATCGAGGTCGTCGAAGCGCGGAATGCTGAAGCGGACCGTCAGCCGCTGGCCTTCCTGAAGCCGGCCATGGTCGGCGGTGCAGGAGAAGGCGATGCCGCCGCTGGAGACGTCCTCCATCAGGCCCAGAAACACGGCCTTCGTAAGGTCCTCGCCGTTGGAAGAATTGGCTTTGTTTTGCACGGAAGCTCCCGGACTCCAGGCTGGGGGAGACCCGCTGGATGCCGCTGCGCTCTGTTCCCTTGATATTTGCCACTTCAAACCTGCAACTCCTCCGAAATTGGCTTTGTTTCGCACAAATCTCGACCACCGAGACCCATAGGGCACGGAGCGGCAGGCGAACGACCCAAAAGAAACGAATCCGGTAGAGTAGAGGATTGAGCGACTGATGGCCGCTCAGTCCCCCCTCCTCGAACCGGACGGGCGGATTTCCCGCATCCGGCTCTCACGGATCGTTCGTCGCTGGGCTGTCACAGCTTCACCAACCGCTTTTGCAGCG
>JAPLMX010000163.1 GCA_026386805.1 Phycisphaerae bacterium
CCCGTACCGGGCGAGACGCTCGGCGGTCTTCGCCCCGAGCGTCGCCAGGCGGACCGAGGCGAAGACCCGTGCGTCCTTGCGGAAGGCCTCGATCGCATCGAAGAAGACCGTGACACCGTTCGGGCTGGTGAAGATCACCCAATCGTAGTTCGCGAGCTCCGTCAGCACCTGGAGAAACTCGTTTCGATCCGTCAGCGGCCGGATGACCATCGTCGTGAACTCCAGGGGCTTGCCGCCTCGGGCGATGATCTTCTGCGCCATCTCGGCGTTGCCTTCGCCGTCCCGCGTCACGACGACGGTCCGGCCAAACAGCGGCTTTCGCATGAACCAGTTCAGGCCGGCTTCGCCCTGGGCCGCGGGTCCCACGATGATCAGGGCCGGCGGCTCGATCCGCTCGCGGCTGCACGTCTCGACAATTTGACCCAGCGGCGCTCGCACCACTCTCTGGGTCGGGAGCGTGGCGTTGCCCACCAGTGCCACCGGTGTGTTGCCGGACATACCATTGGCCATTAGTTGCTCAGCGATGACCGGCAGCGCGCCAATGCCCATGTAGAAGACGAGTGTGCCGGGGAAGTGTGCGAGGACACTCCAGTCGATGTTCGTTTCTTCCTTGCCCTCGGCCTCGCGGCCCGTGATGAACGCCACCTGCGAGCTGTATCGGCGGTCCGTCAGCATGATGCCCGTGTACTCCGCCGCCGCAATCGCGGCAGTGATACCCGGCACGATCTCAAAGTCAATGCCCGCCTCGTTCAGAAGCGCTGCCTCCTCCGTGCACCGGCCAAAGATGCAGGGATCGCCTCCTTTGAGCCGGATGACGGTCTTGCCGGCAAGTGCCTTCTCAACGAGGATCTGATTGATCTGGTCCTGCGTGAACGAGCCGGGGCCAATGCGTTTCGGCACGTGGATAATCTCGGCGTCCTTGCGAGCCAAGTCCAGCAAGGCCGGATTGGCGAGTTTATCGACGATAATGCAATCAGCGATCTTGAGCAGCTCGGCCCCGCGCAGCGTGATCAGGTCCGCCCGTCCGGGTCCGGCCCCGACCAGGTAAGCCATGCCCTTGTTGGTCATGTAGGGTGGGGCTTGCCCCACCCTATCCTTGTGTTGCGATGCGGGCGCTGAAGCCGATGGAATCGGTGGGGCAAGCCCCACCCTACCACTGTGCTCACTCTCCAGCTTGCGAAGAATCTCCCGGCCGCCCGCCTCGAGCAACTCCTGGGCTACTCGTTCGCCTAACTGCAACACCTCTGACACGAGACCCGTGGCCTGCTTGCGGATGACGTTGCGGCCGTCGACATCCGAGATGAACGCGTGAACCTCCATGACATCACTGCGGCGCTCGGCGTAGGCCCCCACCGGGGCGTGACAGCCACACTTCATCGTGACGAGCACCTGCCGCTCCGCCAGGACCAGTGCTCGGGCCGATGTGTCGTCTATGGTCCGCACGATCGCCACGGTCTCGGCGTCATCACTCCTGGTCTGAACCGCCAGGGCGCCCTGGGCCGGGGCCGGAATGAATTGCGTAGGTTCGAAAACAACGGAGATCATCTCCGCCAGGCCCAGCCGCTCCAATCCCGCTCGGGCAAGAATGATGGCATCCAAGTCGGTGGTCTGCAGCTTGCGAATTCGCGTCTGCACATTGCCTCGCAGCGGCACCACCTGAAGGTCCGGCCAAAGATGCCGCAATTGCGCCGCTCGCCGCAGACTCGATGTCCCCACCCTCGCAGACTGGGGCAACTCGTCTACCGAACCGACCGGCCGCTGGGTAAGCAGGCAGTCTTCAGGCCATTGGCGGTTACAGATCGCCGTCACGGCCAGGCCCTCCCGCTCCTGGGTTGGCAGGTCTTTGAAACTGTGCACGGCAAAATCCGCTTCGCCGGCCAAGAGGGCATCTTCCAACTGCGACGTGAAAAAGCCCGTGTCTTTCAGGTCCCAAAGGGCGGTGCGCCGATCCTTGTCGCCGGCGGTGGTGATTTCCCGGATGTGGACATCGAGATCGGGATGCCTCGCCTTCAAGGCGGCGATCACGGCCTGAGTCTGGACAATGGCCAACTCCCCTCGTCGCGTTGCAGCGGTCAGAACTCTCATATCGACAGGCACCACCTATCCCGTGTACCCGCACACGCCGACGCGCGGCGAATTGACCACGGGCAGAAACATCGGCTCCCCGCAATCGTGCTTGGCCGCACACTTCTCACAGAGCCAGCCTTCTCCCTCGTACATACATTGCGTGCAGACCTGTGTGGCGGGCTTGCCGCATTCGTCGCAAGGAATCACCGGAGGCTCATTCCTGGCGAGCACCCGGATCTCATTTCGCTTCAGAGCACTCTCAACCTCAGAGACGACCTTCAATCGCAGATGCGTGGTGCTCCCGAAGTCGTACGCATGCTCGAACTTCATCCCCGGCGAGAGCACGTCCTTGAGCTTGACATCCATAGATCCGTCATCAAGATCCATGGGTTCAACCGAGTACCTGCTGCCCTTGATCTCAAACTCGCTCAAGTGGCCGCAGCACTCCAGCCAGGTGTCCCGGAGAAATCGGTCAAGCGTATCGAGTGTCGCCTCGGCCGGCACCTCCAAGTGCATCCAGTACTCGGGCGAATAACGGCCCTCGACGACCACGTGGAAGGCCTTGCTCTTTGTTGGTTTCCCTGTCGCCTCGGAGCTACGTGCCTTCTTCTTGCAGGACTTGAGATGACTGGTCATCGGTGCTTTACCGAAGACATTGCCGCACAGACTGCATTTTCCATATGAAGCTGGCGTTTTCCCTGACATTTGCATGCCTCCTAACCAACGCGTTCACGTGCAGGCACCCTACCCAACGGGCTCGCGCCACACAGAGTACTCTCCCCGCCATGCGCCGTGTTCGCCGTTTTCCGTTGCCTGGCCGATCACGGATTCTGCTCCCGCGAGAGGAACATCTTGTTGACCAAATCGATGGCCTGCAACTGCTCGGCGGTAGGTTCGCCGCCACCGTCTTTGATGAAGCTGATCGGGCCGTGCAGGACCTTTTTGACCAGCGACTCGGCGAAGGATTGCAGCTTCTCGCCGCCGCCGGGGCCGAAATCCTTGGCGTAGCGTTTCGCTTCGCTGCGGGCCAGGTCGAGTCCCATCTGCGTCAGTCTCGAAATGACCGGCACCAGATCGAGCGACTCGTACCACTGCCAGAACTGGGCGACGAATTCCTCCACAATGACCTTCGCCTTCGGAATCTCATCGTTGCGTTTGGCCCGATTGGCGGCGATTTGCCCGTCCAAATCGTCGATGTTGAACAGACGGACGCAGCCAAACTGCCCGAGGGCCGGATCGATGTCGCGCGGGACGGCGATGTCCACGATCAGAAGCGGTCGAGTCCGGCCGGCCAGCGACCGCTCGACGCGATCTCGCGTGAGAATGTGCTCCGGCGACGCGGTCGAGCTGATCAGCACGTCCACCTCGTCCAGCTTCGCCGCGACCTCGGCAAGGCCGACGGCCTTGGCGTTCTCGAACTGGCGGGCCATCGTCCGCGCCTTCTCGACGTCGCGATTGGCAATCACCAGGCCGGCCACACCCGACTTGGCCAGATACCTCGCGACCAGCTCGGCGTTCTCCCCAGCCCCGATAATAAGGGCCTTGGCCGTGGATAGATCGGCTTTCTCCCGGGCCAGCTCCACGGCGGCCAAGGCAATCGAGACGGCGCCGCAGTTGATATTGGTGTGCGTGCGGACGGCCTTGCCCACCCGGAAGGCATTGTGAAAGAGCCGATGGAAAACCAGCTTGCTCATATGAGCTTCGAGCGATTCGGTGTAGGCGGCCTTGACTTGGGCGAGGATCTGGTTCTCGCCAATCATCTGGGAATCGAGTCCAGCGGCCACTTCGAACAGGTGCCGGACCGCCTCTGGCCCGACCTTCTCCCCACAATGCTCCTTCCACGCACCCACAGCGTCGGACCCGGCGGGACCAAGCAGACCGCCCAGAAAGGTGCGGCAGTCGAAATCCCTCTTCACGTACAGGTAGAATTCGAGCCGGTTGCACGTCTGCAGGATGGCCGCTTCGCCGATTTCCTGCCGGCCGTGCATCTGCCGGAGCATGGCATGCCGCTGCTCGGGCGTAAAGGTCACCTTCTCCCGGACCTCCACGGGCGAGTCTCGATACGTCAGATGGTTGACAACGAGCTTCATGTATACGCTTATATGTCCTATTCACCGCGAATGTTACAGTGTATGCAAAGAAAGGCCCCATAGCAAGACATCGCAGGCCAGCGAGTGCCAGGATATTGATTGTTGGCGAGCAATAAGGGATTATCAGATGCACTTGCGTAAGGAGAATAGATGAATCGATTCCAGCGGGGCGTGCTCTGGGCCGCTCTGATCGCCGTCATACTGCTGGCCTTGCTGTCGATCTACGGAGCTTTCCTCGGCGCTGACGGGGCGCAGGCATTCTTCAATTCCCTGCCCTTGGCGATCTACTGGTTTGCGTTGATCGCCTTGCTGATCGCGGGGATCGTCGTCTTTCGCCGCCTCCTGCGGGTTCCCTCTCTATTGCTGATGCACCTCGGGTCCGTCCTCGTGCTGCTCGGCGCCTTATGGGGATCGAACGGCGGTCACGCGGTTACCAAGCAGCTTTTCGGCATCGACAAGATTCCGCAAGGCCAGATCGGCATCCTCGAACAAACGCAGGAGAACCGCGTCGTCTTCGCGGACACCAACAGCGTCCGAGAGCTGCCGTTCTTCGTGCGGCTTAAGAGTTTTCGGATGGAGTTCTATCGGCCGGGGTCGCTGCTGATCCAGAGCCACACGGGGCAGCACTGGCGCCTGCCTGCCGAGGTGGGCCGGACAGTGTCGCTGGGCGAAGGATTGGGCACTGTCACCATCCAACGTGTGTTCGAGAACTTCAAGATCGATGTTCAGGGCGACGAACCGGTCGCTTCCGACGAGCCGGGCGGCTCCAACCCTGCCCTTGAGGTCGCGGTCGAAAGGCCGGGGGCGGCACCCGGAAGGCGGTATGTCTTCGAGCGAATACCGGGACATGGCAGCCCCAACGAGCCACTGAGCATGAACTACAGCCGCATGGTCCGCGATTACATCAGCGAGATCGAGATCGTCAAGGACGGCCAAGTGGTTGCCGCAAAGGACATCGAAGTCAATCATCCGCTCCACTACGGCGGCTATCATTTCTATCAGCATTCCTATGGCGAGGACACGCTCGGCCCTTACACGGTCCTGATGGTGGTCTCCGATTCGGGCTTGAATCTCGTCTATGGTGGCTACATGATGCTGGTCGCCGGGGTCTTTGGGCACTTCTGGGGCCGGCGAATCCTGGCGGCGGTCCAAAATCGCCGAATGATGGCACCGCAGGTAGTCGGTTACAACGAGTAACAAAGGTCCGTATGGCAGTCAAATACACAGTTCAGGGCTTGCTCATCTACATCACCATCGCGGCGTACCTGCTGGCATTTGTGACGATGCTGGCAGGCCGCAGGAGGGCCGGACAGACCCTCTTTGTGGCTGGTTTTCTCGCGGCGGTCATCTCTTTTGTCTACCGTTGGTGCGACGTGCGGCACGTCCCTCTGCAAAATCTCTTCGAGATCTTCTTGTTCCTGGGGGCCGCCTGCTATCCGATCTCGTGGTTCTGCCGGCGTATCCTACGGATTGGTGGTCAGTGGGCGGATATGCTGATCGGGGCGGTTGTGCTCTTTCCTGCGGGCTTTGTCTTCAACGCCCAACCGATGCAGCTCCCGCCGGCCCTGCAGAGCTGGCTGTTCGCTCCGCACGTGGCCGTTTACATGCTGGCGTACATCTTCATGGCCAAGGCAACCGTCCAGGCAGCTCTCCAACTTAGCGGTGCAAGGCCGGATATCGAAAACACTTGGCTGCCGCCGGAGCAGGCGACGTACGAGCTGATCGCCATCGGCTTTCCGCTGCTGACGCTGGGCTTGGTCCTCGGCAGTTGGTGGGGCAAGCTCGCCTGGGGCAACTACTGGGGCTGGGACCCCAAGGAACTCTGGTCGCTCGCCTCCTGGCTGGTGTACCTCGGTTACTTCCACTGGCGATATATGTTCGGCAAAAGCCGCCCGGCCCTCAACAGCCTCTGGGCAATCATGGGAATGGCGGCTATCATAATCACACTGTTGTGGGTCAACCTGTCACAGTTGTTCCCGGGCCTGCACAGCTACGCGACGTAAACCAGTAGTTGTCATCGGCCCCAAATCCCCGACGAACGAGAGACTATAGACGTCGCCAGAACCCCGAGCCTGATAATGCTCCGCTATGAGATCTCCGGTGAAGATGATAGGCGAATCAGAGCACTCTTCAGATCGTCTGTAAACGCCTTGAGCGACTTGTCGCTCTTACCAGCTTGAAACAGGTCCATTCGCTCCACCAACTCCGGGGCAAATTCAATTCCCCCTAAAGGGGCCGGATGGTCTGCTCGATGAATCGTGTTACGCAGTAGCGTTTTGTAGGTATCTCGCCCACAGTTCTTGCTCAGGACCGCCGGTGTCGCCCCCACCGCCAAAGCAAAGCCTTCTGGGTCCGCCATGTACCAGCGCTCGATGTGCGGATCGGGACAGGCTATGATCATGGATTCACGCAGCTCGAGAACCGCCTGATTCTCGATCTCTCGACGTGCCTGGGCGTATTTCTTGCAGTTGGCGTCGATGCAAATGACCACCAGATCTGGTCGGGCCAGGCGTCGTTGCATCAGTGTCTTCTGGAAGAGGTCGAACTCGCTCATCGCACGCCCATGGCCGCCGACGGCCGAACGCACCCTCACATCGACCGATACCGTCTGCTCCCCTGCCAGACGCCGTACGAACGGCACCAGAAAGGCTTCATGCGCGGCATCCTCCGCGAAGACTTCCAAAGCAAGAGACCTACTCATCGAGCATTCCTCTCAGCGCAAGTCCCTCGAAGACACCGTCTTCGCCCCGATCGGTCAGTGCTTCCTTGATGGCAGAATCAGTGAACAGCGGACCAGTGACATCAAACGGCTCGATCTCGGTTCCCGACGGAGACCGGCGCACATGGAAGAGTCCGATTTGCTCGCTATGGGATCGCGCCTGTTTGATCACCGAGGCAACAAGAAGTGGAGAGTGCGTGGTCACAATCAACTGCCGTTTCTGCTGAAGGGCTATGGAGCATAGCAGGTTGGCGATCAACTCGATTCGGCGCGGCTGTACCCCATTTTCGGGTTCCTCAAACGCCATGACCGGACTGGCCCACGGATTCACTGTGATCGCACACAAGGCCAGTATACGCAGCGTCCCTTCGGATAGGACACGTGAGGAAAAGTCGACCCCATTCTGTCGGACGGTGACATCGAGCGTTCCCCGTTGCCGGTCGAGGTCGACACTGATCCCTTCGACGCTCGGGACCAGCGTACGCAATAATCGCTTGACGGCCGCAAAATCACGGTCCGAGGTCTGCTGCAAACGATAAAGAAAAGGCGCAATGTTCTCGCCATAAGGGCCAATATCCGGAACTTCCGCGGGAGGAATAGGACGGCGCATGGCAACTCTTGGATCCAAATAATAGGCTCGCCATCCGGCGAACTCATCCCGACATTTCTCGATTCCGCGGTATTCCTGACCCCCGAGTCGTGGATCCGATATGATCGTATGGTTCAAGCCGACTTCTTCGGTCCGCGGATGTGCGGCCCTCTTCCTGCGGCGAATACGCAATTCACCTCTTTCGTGGATGCACTCGATCAGGGGATTCCCCTTGACCTCGCCGCGTGCACTCAAGGCCGCCAGATACTCATCTGTGACGGAAAGCACGCCGGTGGCAGGCACAATTCGAACGCTCAGCCTGTACTCGTACTGCTCCTTGTCGACTTGCATGACCGATTGGCGCAACAGGCCTTTAAGGCCAGCGCTTGGAAACGAGAAAGTTTCAGCGGGGTAACCACGAATTGGCTCCTGCAACGCGTCGCTAAGCGTTCGACAGGTGGCCAATCGTGACAGAGCCTGCACGGCATCGATCAGATTGGATTTCCCTGCGGTGTTCGGCCCGAAGAAGACCGCCATCTGCGGAAGCTTCAGATCGGTGACCTTCCGCAGCGATTTGAAGCCGGTCACACTGATTTCTCGAATCATCATATCACCTCGGAGCCGTCTGCAACATGCCGCCTGACGGCTTTTGTTCCTTTCTGAACTCAGAATACCTCGCCGAACCGGCATCGGCAAGCCGCACAAGAGCTGATTCGCACCCGCAAGCCATTGAAGGGAATCATGGTTCCGATATAATCAGCATGCTAATGGAGTCCCGGGCGAGGTCAGCCCTGGCTACCAGAGATGAGTGGCAAGTTGGACCAGAACCCCTTTGGAGGTGGTAGAACCATGCTGGGGAGAAGACGAATCTCGTGTGCGTTCGTTGTCGTTGCTTTGTGTGCCACGTTTGCGCTGTCGGCCGTAACGATCTCGCAGGACGGCCAGGCCAAGGCGATCATCGTCGTTGCCGCCGATGCGCCGGAGCCCGAGCAGCATGCCGCCAAGGAACTCGCCGGCTTTCTTGGGCAGATCACCGGCGCGACGTTCGAGCTTGCCGGCCAGGAGAAGCCGAATGCCTCTTGCATCTTCGTCGGGCCGGCGGCGGCGAAACAGGCGGACAAGCAATTCTCCACGAATGGACGGGGTGCGGAGGGAATCGCCATCAGGACAATCGACGACGATCTGATCCTCGCAGGCGGCTATCCGCGCGGGACGCTGTACGCCGTCTACACGTTTCTCGAAGACCAGTTGAGCTGCCGCTGGTGGTCCTCGACCGAGAGCACGATTCCGAAGAAGCCCACCGTCAGCGTGGGCGAGATCAACCTCAAGTACGTCCCGCCGCTGGAGTATCGGTCGGCGTTCTGGTTCGATGCCTTCGACGGCGACTGGGCCGTGCGAAACAAGTGCAACGGTCAGAGCCACAGGCTCGATGCCAAACAAGGCGGCAAACACATCTACGAGGGGTTCGTGCACACGTTCTATCCGCTGATCCCGCCGGAGAAGTACTTCGCCCAGCATCCCGAGTGGTTCAGCGAGATCGACGGCAAGCGCAGCACCGACCACGCGCAGCTCTGCCTGACGAACGAGGAAATGCGAAAAGAACTGGTGCAAAACCTCAAGGAGCGGCTGCGGAACAACCCGGCGGCCACCATCGCCTCGGTCTCGCAGAATGACTGGCACGGCAACTGCCAGTGCAAGAATTGTGCGGCTATCGAGAAAGAGGAAGGCAGCCCCGCCGGACTCATGCTGCGGTTTGTCAACGCTGTCGCGGCGGACATCGAGCCGGAGTTCCCGAACGTGGCCGTCAGCACCCTGGCCTACCAATATACGCGTAAGCCGCCAGCGATCACGAAGCCCCGGCACAATGTCATTGTCCAACTGTGCAGCATCGAGTGTTCCTTCTGCAGGCCGTTGGCGGACGAGCGCAACAAGGCGTTCGGCGATGATATCATTGGGTGGTCAAAGATCTCCGACCGGCTCTACATCTGGGACTACACGACCAACTTCCGGCACTACCTCCTGCCGCACCCGAACCTGCGGGTCCTCGGCCCGAATGTGAAGTTCTTCGCCGATCACAACGTCAAGGGCATCTTCGAGCAGGGCGCGTACACGACCAATGGAGCCGAGATGGCCGAGCTTCGCGCCTGGGTGCTGGCCAAGCTGCTGTGGGACCCGACCCGTGACGGCGAGAAACTCGCCAACGAGTTCATCGAGGGCTACTACGGCCCCGCCGCAGCCGAGATCAAGGCATACCTGGAGGTCACGCATGATGCGGTCGAACAGAGCGGGGACTGGCTCGGGTGCTTCGAGAACAACACCGCCAAATTCCTGAGCTTCGACACGCTCTCTCGCGGCTGGCAGCACCTCAAAGCCGCCGAGGCCACCGTGCAAAATGATCCCATGTTGCAATTCCGCGTACAGGTGGCCGAGCTGCCCGTGATGTATACGTTCGTAATGCGATGGAACGACATGCGCGAGGCCGCCAAGGCTACGAACGCCGACTGGCCCATGCCGCAAACAGCCAAGGAAACCTACGATCAGTTCGTAACCATCGCCAAGAAGAAGAACGTCACACAGCTTAGCGAAGGCCGGCAAGGCGTTGGTGAGATGGAGAAAGCGGTGGAGCGAGCGGGTTTGTAGCGCGTCCGTGAGGGCATCAATGCGTAGGATGGGCTTTAGCCCAGGCGGAGATTCGGCCTGGGTCGGACAGAAGCAGCATGGGCTGAAGCCCATCCTACCAACTGCGAACGACCGCCGTGTGACACACCTTGGGCATTCGGATTGACGGTTTGTGATTAGCGACCTATGATCTGTGAATCTCAATGGTAACTCATAAATGCAGAAAGGAGCAACTATGAGAAAAGTATTGGTGGTGGCGGTGGGTATCGCCCTGCTGGGGCTCGTGACCGGATGCGCCACGGAGGAAGCAACGAAGACCAAGCCGGCAAAAGTCAAACCGGCGACCGCCGCACCGGCCAAGACAGAGGCGGCCAAAACCGAGCCGGTCGAACCGAAGCCGGTGATCCAGTACGTGGACACGCCGAGCGGCCGGTGGATGATCCACGATGAGAGCCGCCCCGCCCCGCCGGTGATTACGCCGGGGACGTTCAGCTCAACACGCCGGGTGGGCCAGGCCCCGTCCGATGCCATCGTCCTCTTCGATGGCGCCGCCGAATCCATGAAGAACTGGACGGACACCAAAGGCGGTGCTTCGAAGTGGATCGTCAACGAAGGCTACATGGAGAGTGTCAAGGGCGCCGGGCCCATCCAGACCAAAAACGGATTCGGCTCCTGCCAACTGCACGTGGAGTTCGCGACCCCTGCCAACGTGCAGGGCACCAGCCAGGGCCGGGGCAACAGCGGCGTCTTCCTCCAGGGCGAGTATGAGGTCCAGGTCCTCGATTCCTTCGAGAACAAGACCTACCCGGACGGCCAGTGCTCCGCTCTGTACGGCCGGTCTGTGCCGTTAGTGAACGCCTGCCGCAAGCCCGGCGAGTGGCAGAGCTATGATATCGTCTATCACAGCGCGATCTTCAAGGACGGCAAGATCACCCGCAAGCCGACGTTCACGATCTTCCAGAACGGCGTGCTCGTGCAGGACCACGTCACCCTCGAAGGCGGCACCCAGTGGAACGGCCCGCATGCCATTTCCGCGTTCCGGCCGATTCCCGACAAAGGCCCCGTCCAGTTGCAGGACCACGGCAACCCCGTCCGCTACCGCAATATCTGGGTTCGGCCGTTGCAGGACTGATCTCGGTTGTTCACCACCACAAGCATGCGGGGCGGCTTCGAGAAGCCGCCCCGTTTTTTGTACCCGCCCCTCGTTTTCGGCGGGTCCTGTCTGTGAAAGCAAACTGGCAGTCGTGTGGCAGCCTCAAGCGAAGCTTGGGGATGGCAGCGTCGGCGCTGTCCTTGGGTAGCAACCGGGTTCCCACCCCCCACCGCCATCCCCAAGTCCTGCGGACTTGAGGCTGCCACCCAAGCCTATCGGCAGGCCCCCATCATCGAGACCCGAAAATCTACACAGACACGGCGGGTCGGCGGGTCCAGTCGCCCCTGTTTGTCTTGCGTCACGCCGCCGAAGTAAGGATAATGGGGCTGTTTGTTGTGCGGCCCTGGGCCGGCATGGTCATAGTCCATTGAAGGAAAGGGGTGTCGGATGAACACGCAGCGTAGCAATCGAGAGAATTTCACTTCCCGTCGTAGTTTTCTCAAGCAATCATCCGGTATCCTGGCCGGGGCGGCGTTGGCGAGCGCCATCAACGTGCGAGCGCATGCCGGCGAGAACAATACGATCAAGATCGCCCTCGTCGGCTGCGGCGGGCGCGGGACCGGGGCGGCGGAAAACGCCCTGTCCACCCAGGGGCCGACCCAATTGGTCGCTATGGCCGACGCCTTCGATGACCGGCTTCAGGCGAGTCTCAGAAATCTGGCCGGCAAGTTCGCCAAGCAGGTGGATGTGCCCAAGGACCGGCAGTTCGTCGGGATCGAGGGCTTCAAGAAAGCCATCGATTACGTCGCGCCGGGCGGGGTCGCCCTGTTGGCCACGCCGCCGGCGTTCCGGCCGATCCACGTGGAGTATGCCGTGGCCAAGGGCTGCAACGTGTTCATGGAGAAGGCATTCGCCGTGGACGCTCCGGGCGTGCGACGAATTCTCAAAGCCGGACAGGACGCCCAGAAGAAGAACCTCAAGGTCGCCGGCGGCCTGATGAGCCGGCACTCCGTGCCGCTCGGGGAGGCCGTCGAGCAATTGCACAAGGGCCTGATCGGCAATCTCATCACCTGCTGGGCCTACCGCGAGCACGCCCCGGTCGGCTTCTCCAATAAGAGCCCGGGCGAGAACGAGTTGGCCCACCAGATCCGCAATTTCCACTGCTTCACGTGGCTCAACGGCAGCTTCCTCTTGGATTGGCTGATCCATAATCTCGACGTCTGCTGCTGGTGCAAGGACGCCTGGCCGGTCTCGGCGCAGGGCCAGGGCGGACGCCAGGCCCGCACCAACCCCGACCAACTCTTCGACCACTACGCCGTCGAGTACCACTTCCCGGACGGCACGCGTCTGTTCGCCCAGGGCCGGCACATGGACAACTGCTGGGGCTTTTTTGGCGACGTGATACACGGTGCGAAAGGCTCGGCCGTGCTCGGGGAAGGGATCGCCCAGCCCCGCCTTTTCAAGGGCCACCAGCAGACGCCTGAGAATGTGATATGGAAGTACGATGGGCCTCGCTGCGATGCCTACCAAGTGGAGCACGATCTGCTGTTCCAGGCGATCCGCGAGGACAAACCCTACAACGAGGCCGAGCGATCCGCCTACGCGGCC